>NZ_JBNNVQ010000009.1:0-136131 GCF_050280625.1 Pseudomonas sp. NPDC089569 | reverse complement strand
GCCATCACCGTGAAAATGCCCCATGGGCTTTCGGCCAGGGCCTTGACCACGATCAGCGCCAGCACCGCGAGGATGATGATCATGATCAGGAAGCAGCCGAACAACGCGATGGTGCCGGGGATGCGGCCCATTTCCTCACGGACCATGTCCCCCAGCGAACGGCCGTTGCGGCGGGTGGACATGAACAGGACCATGAAGTCCTGCACGGCACCGGCCAGCACCACGCCGGCGATCAGCCACAGCGTACCGGGCAGGTAACCCATCTGCGCCGCAAGCACCGGACCGACCAGCGGCCCTGCGCCGGCAATGGCTGCGAAGTGGTGACCGAAAAGCACGTGCTTGTTGGTTGGAACGAAGTCCAGACCATCGTTATTGAGTACGGCGGGAGTCGCCCGATTCGGATCGAGCTGCATCACCTTGTTGGCGATGAACAGGCTGTAGTAGCGGTAGGCAACCAGGTAGATAGCGACGGCTGCGACGACGATCCAGAGGGCGTTGATCGCTTCGCCGCGGCGCAGGGCCACGACACTCAGCGCAATCGCTCCCAGGACAGCGACGGCAAACCAGGCAAGGTGTTTAGCCAGACGGGTCATTGCGTGTCTCCTGCCACAGCCAGTGAACTGCGGCGGTAATTTTTATAATTGTGTCCGCTGTGCGGAGCTGGCCCAATATCCGCGCATGCCGTCCACAAATAAATCCGCGTTACTACGTACGCAGGGTCTACGTAGTACTACGTAGACAACTGCATTCTGTTGTGGGAGCCACCCGTCATTCCGTCCAGCAGCGCTACTCGGCGGGCGTAACTTTGACCTATGATTCCGGCCCGCTGGCCCAACTGTAGGAGCGAGCAGGCTCGCGATGGTTTCAGCCTCACCGTGGGGAGTCAGGATGCCCGCGTTATCGTTGACGTCCATCGCGAGCGTGCTCGCTCCTACAGAAAAGAAACTCCGAGACGAGATTAACCATGCAGCTCAAACACAAGATCGTCGCGCTCGGTATTCTGCCGCTGGTGTTGGCCATCGCCGTTATCTGTGCGCTGGTGATTTCCCTGAACCGGCAATTGGGCGATCAACAGGCGCAGCTGATCGAAGACAGCATCCTGGCGAGCAAGCGCGCAGAACTGAAAAACTACGTGGAAATGGCGCAAAGCCTGATCGCACCGCTGTACGACGATGGCCGCGGTGATGCACACGCCCAGCAGCAGGTGCTGGAAGAACTGCGCAAACTCAGTTTCGGTATCAACGGCTATTTCTTTGTCTACGATCACGAAGGTCGCAGCCTGATGCACGCGCGGCAGTCGGAGCTGGTGGGCCAATACCTGTGGGACATGAAAGATCCTCACGGCCTGCCGGTCATACAGGCACTGCTCAAGAGTGCGCAATCGGGCGAAGGCTTTCAGCGTTACGCCTGGAACAAACCTTCTTCCGGCCAGGTGACCGACAAGCTGGCCTACGTGGTGATGCTCGATCGTTGGGGCTGGATGCTCGGCACCGGTATTTATCTGGAAGACGTTGAACGCGCGACCCAACAGGCCCGCGCCGAGGTGGCCCAGGGCATCCGCAAGACCATGATGGCAATTGCCGTGGTCGCCCTTGTCGCGGTGCTGTTCGTGTTCGCCACCGGCATGACCCTCAACGTCAGTGAACATCGTCTGGCGGACAAGAAGCTGCAGCGCCTGACGCAGCGGATCGTCAGCCTGCAGGAAGAAGAACGCTCGCGGGTGTCGCGCGAGCTGCATGACGGCATCAGTCAGGTATTGGTCTCGATCAAGTTTCAGTTCGAACTGGCCAGCCATGTGCTGGAAAATGGCCAGGACAAGGGACTGGGCATTCTCAGAGATGCCACCGAACGACTGGGTGAAGCGATTGGCGAGGTGCGCAGCCTGTCCCACGACTTGCGTTCATCGCTGCTCGACACCCTTGGCCTGCCCGCGGCCATCGGCCAACTGGCAGCGGAGTTCGAGCAGCGCAGCGGACTCACGGTGACCTACAACGACAACGAATTCGATTGTCATCTGCCCGATGGCGCGGCGGTATCGTTGTTTCGAATCGTGCAGGAAGGTCTGACCAACATCGAACGTCACGCCCATGCAAACAACGTATCCATTACTCTGCACGGCTCGGAAGACAACGTGCGACTGACCGTGATCGATGACGGCATCGGTTTCAACGTCGCCCAGGTCGAACGTCGTCACGCCGGTATCGGCTTGCGCAATATCCGTGAACGTGTCGAGCATTTTGGTGGCCGGTTCGAGCTGGCATCGATACCGGGACGAAGCGAGCTGGACGTTGTGCTGCCGATGAAACAGCACGGCAACAACCGCCTGACCTGACAATAAGAGTGATACCGAAAATGAACCTGCCCTCCCCGATCCGCGTTGCCCTGGTCGACGATCATTCCCTGGTCCGCGACGGCATCAAGGCCTTGCTGGCTGTCATGGCACCGCTTGAAGTGGTAGGTGAAGCCGAAAGCGGCGCCGAGGCCATCGAGATGGTTGGGCGTTGCCAGCCGGACCTGCTGCTGGTGGACATCAGCCTGCGGGACATGAACGGCCTGGAGCTGACCCGCGTGTTGCGCAGCCAATACCCGTCGCTCAAGGTGCTGGTGCTGAGCATGTACGATAACTACGAGTACGTGAGTGAGTCGGTACGTTCCGGGGCCAGTGGCTATGTGCTCAAGAATGCGCCGTCACGGGAAATCATCGCCGCTATCGAAGCCATTACCAGTGGCGGCACCTTCTACAGTGCCGAAATCGCCCAGCGGCTGATCGCCGATAAAAACACCGACAACGAGCTGACGCCCCGCGAGAGCCAGGTCTTGTACAAAATGGCCCAAGGGCTGAACAACAAGGAAATGGCCCGGGAACTGGACATCAGCGTACGCACGGTCGAAACCCATCGCCTGAGCATCCGCCGCAAGCTCAACATCGACAAACCGGCCGCGCTGGTCAAATACGCCATCGACCACGGGATCATCTCCCGCTAGGCACACACCCCATTCCCTGTAGGAACGAGCACGCTCGCGATGGCCGTCAACGATAACGCTGGCGGCCTGACACCCCGCGGTGTCCTGTCGTCCATCGCGAGCATGCTCGCTCCTACAGAAGAAAAGCGCTCCATTGACTGCGTCGATAGTCACCATTGATTCAAAGAAGTTCTCTTAAAAAATCCGCGGCGTAACATCTGCTCCATACCAACCGATAACACCCTGGAGCACACGATCATGAAACGCCAAACCCTCCTCAGCATCGCTTTCTCGATTTTCGCAGTGAACGCTTTTGCCGCGACCTCTGCTCAACCCGTCGTCGCCGAAGGTGGCTCGGATCGTCTGATCGAAAGCCGTGTGGCTGAAGGGGGTTCGGATCGTTTAATCCAGAACCGTGTCGCTGAAGGTGGCTCCGACCGCCTGATCGAAAACCGCGTCGCTGCCGATGGTTCGGACCGCCTGCAAGGCAACACCGTCGCTGCCGATGGTTCCGACCGCCTGCAAGGCAACACCGTTGCCGCCGATGGCTCCGACCGCCTGCAAGGCAACACCGTCGCTGCCGATGGCTCCGATCGCCTGCAAGGCAACACCGTTGCCTGAATGCACCGTTGAAACCGCAATACCTGCAAAAAGCCCGGCCTGATCAGCCGGGCTTTTTCGTGGTTCCCGAACAATGCTCAAATTCCAGGCAAAAAAAAATCCCGGGCAGCTGATGGAAGCCCGGGATTTAAAAATGCATAAACCGTGGTGGTGAACGCGGGGCGAATATTACGGAATATTTCTTGCTGTAACAAGATATTTTAGTTAACCGTTCGGTTACTAAATTTCATAACCCTTTAAATATCCAGATATTTTTTAAGGTTAACCTCGAAACGTTCTGAACTGTAAGTTGCCGGGCCCTCTAAATCGCGAGCATGCTCGCGCCTACAGAAACCAGCGATATTCCCGCGCGCTGATATCGTGCATGAATGCCAGATGGTCCTGGCGCTTGTTTTCGCAATAAACATCGACAAACTCCGCGCCCAAACCATTGCGCAGTTGTGCGTTGCCTTGCATGGATTGCACCGCCTCCAGCATTTCCAGCGGGAAACCGATGCCGCTGCTGCGGTCCTCGTTGAGCGGAGCAATCGGTTCGCGGCGATGCTCCAGCCCTTGTTCCAACCCCACCAGGATGGCTGCCAGCACGAGATACGGGTTGGCATCGGCACCTGCCAGGCGGTGTTCGATGCGCAGGTTCCGGGCATCCGATTCCGGTACGCGCAGGCAGGCGTCACGATCCTCGAATCCCCAGCTGGCACGGGAGGCGACGTTGACCGTGCCGCTCAAGCGGCGCATCGCGTTGTGATTCGGGGCAAAAATCGGCATGCAATGCGGCAATACGTCCAGGCAACCGGCTATCCCATGACGCAGCGCTTGCTGCCCGTTGGCCGCCAGCAGGTTGTTGCCCGCCTCGTCATAAAGACTTACATGCACATGCATGCCGCTGCCGGGATACTGCAAATAAGGCTTGGCCATGAAACTGGCGCGGTAACCGTGCTTGAGCGCCACGCCACGGGTGCTGCGGCAAAACAGCGCCGCCCAGTCAGCCGCGCGCAGCCCGTCGTCGAGGTGGCCAAAGTTGATTTCAAACTGGCCGGGGCCCAGTTCGGCGGTGATCACCGTGGCATCGATTCCCTGCGCCCGCGCGCTTTCGACCATTTCATCGAGCACCGGGGCAAATCGCGACAGCCGCTCGATATGCATATTCGGTTGATCGTCGGCATCGTCCGTCAGGTGATCGCGGGCAAATTGCGGCAAGCCATCACGCAACTGCCGATCGAACAGATAGAACTCCAGCTCGAACGCCACCACCGGGAAAATGCCCTTGCCGCGCAGCCGCTCCAGGACTTGCGCGAGGACTTCCCGGGGTTCGAAGACAATGGGTTTTTCCGTGCCATCGGAGGTAATCAGCATCTGCCCCAACGGCTGCTTTTCCCAACCGACCCGTTTGAGCGTGCCAGGCACCAGGCGCCGTGGTGCGTCCGGGTCGCCGTCGTTGAAGCAATAGTCGCCGATCTTGAACAACCCGCCCTGGGTACCGAGCAGCACGCAATTCTGCGGCAACTTGAGCGCGCTGCCGGCCGCCACTTTTTCGAGCATTTCAATCGGGTAGCGCTTGCCGTAGAAATGCCCGGGAATGTCCAGGGAAATCAGGTCGACATAGCGCACATCAGGGTTGCGCTGGCGAAACCCGCGCACTTCGGCCAGCAGATCAGAGCACACAGCATCCATCGTCTTGTTCCTGGTTGTTTTTATCAGGTGTAAACCCACAGCACGCGGGTCAGTTGGTCTGAAAGGTTGCCGTAGCGGCAGTGGGCGTGACTGGCCAGCTGAAAGCTGTCGCCGGCACGCAAGGTGACGGGGTCGTCATCACCCAGCCACAGCGTCAATTCGCCTTGCAGGACATAACCGCCCTGCTCCGAGCTGTCTTTCATGTGTCGGTCACCGCTGCTGGCACCGGGCTCCAGCAGACTTTCGAGCATGGAAAAGGACGCACGCATTTTCGGCGAGACCAGGATGTCGGTGATCCCGTCGGCGTAATACAACGTGCGGCGCTCATCGGGCCGGGTCACCCAAGGCAAGGCCATGGGCTTGGGCAGGCTGTAGAAATAGGTGGTGGGCACGCCGAGGGTTTCGCTGATGGCCGTCAAATCCGCCACCGTCGGGCGCGACAAACCACGCTCGACCTGTGAGAGAAAACCCACGGAACGGCCGATTTTGTCCGCCAGTTCCTTCAGGGTGTATTTCTTGTGTTTGCGCAGGTCCTGGATCAGGATCGCCAGCGCCGAAATTTCTTCTTGCATGTCCATCTAAAGGCTTCCAGAAATTGCCGCTTCAAATGCTGTCACGCAGCCGATACCAGGCTTTGCCGATGGCTTCCAGCGGTGCAGCCATGTATTTGCCACCGGGAAAGCTGCCGTTGGTCAAACCCTGGTACAACGCCAGCTCGTCCGGCCGACCGAGGATCGCATCGCCGACGGCCCGGGCTGCGGCCAGGGTTGGCAGCACGCCGTGCCCGGAGTATCCCTGTAACCAGTACAGGTCGCCGCGTCGGCCGATATCGGGGGTGCGCTTGAGTGTCAGGTCGATGTGACCGCCCCAGGCGAACTCCAGCTCGATCCCTTTGAGTTGCGGGAAAACCCGCTCCAGACAAGGACGGGTGGCGCCAGCGATGTCCTTGGGCATTCCCCCCAGATAGGTGCAGCCTCCACCGAACAGCAACCGGTTGTCGGGGGTGCGCCGGAAATAATCGAGTACGAATTGATTGTCGGTGACGCAGACATTGCTCGGCAGCAAGGCGACCGCCTGCGCTTCGGACAAGGGTGCCGTGGCCACCTGGTAGGTGCCGACGGGCAACACGCAACTCGATAGCTGCGGGTCGAGGCGATCAAGGTAGGCATTGCAGGCCAGCACCAGCACGTCTGCGCGGATACGACCCTGCTCGGTGGCGACCACATATCGGCCGCCTTCTTCACGATAATTGAGTGCCCTGCTTTGTTCATGAATCACGCCACCGGCCTGCTCGACGGCATTGGCCAGGCCCAGCGCCAGTTTCAGGGGATTCAAGTGCCCGCCTTCGGGATCGAACAGTCCGGCCTGATAACGCTCGCTCGCGACCCATTGCGGCAATTGGGCCCGCTCGATGAAGCGCAAGCCATCATGTCCCCATTTGTGGCTGGCCTCGTGCTGCCATTCGGTGAGCAGACTGACCCGTCGCGGCATGACCGAGGTCCAGAGGTGCCCGGCCCTGTAGTCGCAATCGAATCCATGCCGTGCCGGCAGTTCACGCAGCTCCCGCGCCGCCCAGCGCATGCCGTCCCATAACCGACGCGCACGTTCATGACCCAGCGCAGCCTCCAAAGGCGGCATGTCACAGGACCAGCCAAGAATGGCCTGCCCACCATTGCGTCCCGAGGCAGCCCACGCCACCCGACTGGCTTCGAGCAATGTCACGCGCTTGCCGGCCTGAACCAGGCGCAAGGCGGTGTGAAGCCCGCTGAAACCGGCGCCGATGATCAGCACTTCGGTGTCCTGCTCGCCTTTCAAGGCCGGTCGATTGATCAGGTGATCGGCACAGGAATGGGCGTAGTAACTGTCGACATGGCGGGTGGATTGCTGAAACATACCGGCTCCATGAAATTTTATAGTTTTAATTTCATGAAAAAATACACGGAGTTTTTCATTGATGCAACGACCCCAGGGATGAACAGTGCTCCAAAATCACCGGCAACAAAAAATCCCGCCCGGTAAACCGGACGGGATTGGCTTGAACATTCGAGGTTACCGAATCGGTACTCAGGCAATCGGAATCAACGGATCCGCCGCTGCCCAGGCCACCTGACGATCAGCCACCGGCGGATAGATCCACACGGTGTTGATCTGGGTCTTGAGCTCCTTGCCCTCTTGACCGGTCAGCTTCACCTGACGATCCCAACCCTCGGTGTACACCGCTCCCCACGCGCCCAGATCCAGGCAGGTAACGTACTTGGGCTGGCTGTACGGCGTCGGGTCCACGCCCAGGATCTGCGCGGCCACGTTGTTACCGGCATGGCGGCCCAACACGATGGCGTGCTGGCAGGTCATCAGCGCGTAATTGCCGATGTCATCGGTGGCTGCGTAAGCCACATCGCCGGTGGCGTAGACATCGTCCTGACCGATGACCTTCAGGTGGGCATCGACATGCAGGCGACCGAGATGATCGCGTTCAGCCGGGATTTGCTCGGTCAGCGAGCTGGCCCGTACACCGGTGGTCCAGACCACGGTTCTGGCATCGATACGCTGGCCATCGGACAAGGTCACGCCGTTTGCATCGACGGCAACGACCGACGCGTTCAGGTGCCACTTCACACCGGTTTCAGTGCTGGCCTCGACGATCTTCTCGGCGATTTCAGGCCCCATGGAGCCACCGATCTTGTCGCCACGATCGACGATGATGACCTTGATATCTGCACGATCACCGAGAATGGCCCGCAGACGCGCCGGCATTTCAGTCGCTGTTTCGATCCCGGTGAAACCACCACCGGCAACCACTACTGTATTGCGCGCCGGGCTCTCCGGTTGGTTGGCCAGGGCCTTGAGGTGATTTTCCAGGCGCACGGCCTGTTCGATCTGGTCGACATCAAAGGCATGTTCGGCCACGCCAGGCGTGCCAGGCAACGCCAGCCGGCTGCCGGTGGCCAGAACGAGTTTGTCGTAGATACAGACTTGCTGGTTGCCCGAGGCATCAATGTAGCCCACACGTTTTTGCGCGACGTCGATGGTCTCGGCGGCGCCCTTGATGAACTTCACGCCAACGGCATCGAACAACTCACCGATCGGAGCAGCCAACTGGTGGGCGTTCGGCTCGTAGAAACGCGGACGCACCCGCAATTCGGCCTGAGGCGCCAGAACCGTCACTTCAAAGTCGTCGTGACCGTGAATGTCGAACAGACGCGTGGCGCTCAAAGCGGTCCACATGCCACCAAAACCTGCGCCGATTACCAGGATGTGTTGTTTCATTTTGAACTCCGGGGGAAGAACCAGACATTGAGTTTCGTTATGGGACCAGGAGCCTGGCGCGACTCTCGCCTGGAGAATGTTGCTCGCTGCCGACCTGATAACTACGACTATATTGATCCTAGTTAATCGCCGCAACGAATTTTTTGCGATGGTTTGCATCTACGCAATCGATAGTCCCGGCAAATCCTGCAAAACCAGCACGCTCAGCAGCTTTACCGGCGCAGGAAGAGCCGGACCGTTCGTTGTCGCGCTAACGATCAGCTGTTAATATTTGCGACAACATTAGTCGGAGATCGATATGTCCCTTTACAGCGCAGGTGTCGAGTACGGCATCCATTGCCTGATTTTCCTGGTAGGCAATAGCGGCGACACCCGCGAAGCCAGCGTGCGCGACCTTGCAGAGCTGCAAGGCGTGCCTGTGGACTATCTGGCGAAAATCTTCACCAAACTGGCCAAGGCAAAACTGGTGGTCGCCACCGAAGGCGTGCGGGGAGGCTTCAAGCTGGCCCGCCCCAGCGATGAAATCACGCTGCTGGACATCGTCAACGCCATCGACGGGCGCAAGGCGATTTTCGAATGCCGGGAGATCCGCGGTCGCTGTGCGCTGTTTGAGGGGCAGGCTCCCGACTGGGCGCTGGACGGCCACTGCTCGGTGCACGGGGCCATGTTGACCGCGCAGAAGCGCATGGAGGAGGCCCTGGCCCAGCAGACCATCCTGGACATCGCCAGAAGGGTTGGACGCAAAGCCCCCGCAGAATTCAATGCGAAGGTCGACAACTGGATGAACGATCGACGGGAAAAGAAAGGCGCTTCAAGCACGCAGACAAACGACGATCAGCACATCCCGGTCACCGACATTACCGGCTGAACGCTACAGGCAGTCGCGCAGGGACTTGCGCAGCGCTCCAGACTTGGCCCAAGGCGGCCCCTGGTACAGCGAAACGCGGCTGCCATCCTTGTATTTCACGATATCCAGGATTTCATCGGCGGTGATGACACTGGGCGCGGTAATCCGGTAGCCGTTGGAAATCGAGACTTGCGTGGTGTGGGATATCTCTTTTTGCCACTCGGGCAACACACAGGCAGCAACCTCTTTGGGTGGTTTCTCACTGTACTTGCTGACATTCGGCTCACCCGGAACCATCGAGTTCGGCAACGAACACCCCGTCAGCAACACCAACACCAATGCCCCCAATACCATCCGACTCTGCATGAAGCGTCCTTAATTCCTGAAAAAATGAAATGTAGCCTGTCACTCGTCACGCATCCATCGGATGCATCACATTTTACTGACTGTCGTTGACATCGCAGTGCCCCCAAAGTGCCATCTGGCAGGTACGAAGAATTCCAAAGCCTCCCGTCAGGCAAAGACCCGGTCCCCGGATACGACAGCGATTTTTGCAGAACGCGCAAATTACCCGACCAAAGGACACGACCCGCGATCAGATAAACACAACGCCCGGTTGTACAAATGGGTCTAAAATTTTCAGGCGCAGAGTGACAGGAGATGATCATGTGGCTTAACGAATCGGAACAAGCGCTTCGACGCGACCTCATAGGACTGGCATCGGATCTACGCTGGTCGGCGGTCGAGTTATTGCGCATTGCAGATCAATTGCGCCTGGCCGGCAACGACGCCGATGCCGAGGCAGCCCGACGCCTGTGCGATCTGTTTCAGGGCGATGAGGAACGACTGTCGGGCTATGCCGAGGAAGTGAAGGCCAAAGTCATCAGCCGCAACAAGGCTCAATAACGGGAGCGCCGAGATGAACAAGCCTCGCTGTATCCTGCTCGCCCTGCCGATCCTGTTGGCAGGTTGCAATACCGACGCAAAACTCTACGGGGACCAGCCGTTGGTAGCCAGGGTCGAGAACGGCATGAGCAAGGAGCAAGTGGAGCAAATCGGCGGCCCACCGCTGGCCGTGTCTGATCGCACCGTCGAGCCCGGTACCTGCTTTGACTACAAACTGACCCGGCCAGGCCATCAACAACCCTACAACGTCAGCTTCGACAGTCGCGGCAAGGTCGATCACAAAAGCTTCATGACCTGCGCCGAATGGAGCAGTACCCAACAACGGGCACGAGAGCCTTCGCGCTCCGGCGGCGGTGGATACTAGCTTTTACTGTAGGAGCGAGCATGCTCGCGATAGTCGTTAACGATTACGCGTGTTTTCTGGATAACCGCGGCGCGTTTGAGTTCATCGCGAGCATGCTCGCTCCTACAGTATTACGCGTCGATCCACCTACTGGCTGCGCGCCTGCCTGCTCGACCTCGCCCGATAGCCCGGCAGCGATGCCGCAAATGCCAACGCTGCCTCACGGCTGTCGAATGACCCGAGCCGATCACCTTTGGTGCAAACCTGCCAGGGGCCGTTATTCACACTGAGTACGTCATAACCGTTCATGTGCATCTTGTTCAGCATCGGAACACTCATGATCACCTCCATTTCGGCAATGCTATCCAGAGACAACGCACTTACCTTACACCCACGCCGCGCCAAGATGCCGACCAGACGTCGTGTCGCAATGGCGGCATCCGATTGACTATGGATTGGCCAGCGCCACCGCCGCCTTGTCGATGAACGCCGCAACCTCCCCGGGTCGTGAGGCCAGCGACGCATGGCTGGCATTCAAGGTCAGGATTTCCCGCGCATTCAGGCGCCCGGCCATCCATTGCTGGTTCTGCGGTGCAATCATCCTGTCATCGCTCGACACCTGATACCACGAAGGTTTTTTCTTCCACGCCACGCTGCCAATGGTGTCACCGAAGGTACTGGCCAGCGGCGCCTTCTGGGTGATACCCATGACCAGCCCTTCCGTTGCCGGCAGATCCTGGCAGAAGCTTTCATGGTAGAGCTCGGGCTTGACCCACAGATAACCGTCGCTATCCGGGGTCAGGTTCGCCGCCGCTGCCGGAGGATGTCGCTGGGTGATGCCGCCAGGGCTTTCGCCGGCGTCCGGCGCAAACGCGGCGATGTACACCAGTCCCACCACATTGGGCTGATCACCGGCCTCGGTGATCACCGCGCCGCCATAGGAGTGCCCCACCAGCAGCACGGGCCCCGACACCTGGGCAATCATCTTGCGCGTGCGCTCGGCGTCGTCGGCCAGTGATGTCAGCGGCATTTCCACCGCATGAATTTGGGTGTAGCCCTTGTTCAGCAGTTCGACGATGACCTTGTTCCAGTGGGCAGCACCACCCCAAAAACCATGCACCAGCACGATCGCGGGTTTATCACTCATCACGATGACTCCAGAAATGGATGGGGGGCCAGGCACTTCAGCCCTGATCGCCGCCGCCGACCGGCATGACCATCCCGGTGATGTAGGACGCTTCGTCGCTGGCCAGAAACAGAATAGCCCCTGCCTGTTCATCCAGCGTGCCGTAACGCTTCATCAAGCTGCTGTCCAGGGTCTGGTCGACAATCTGCTGATACCAGACTTTCTCCTCGGCCGACTGCTCGGCGCCATTGCGCGGGATGCGCCGCGGCGGCGCCTCCGTACCGCCGGGCGCCGTCGCATTGACCCGAACTCCGCGACCGGCAGTTTCGAACGCCAGGCATGCCGTCAGCGCATTCACACCGCCCTTCGCCGCGCCATAAGGCACGCGGTTGATGCTGCGGGTGGCGATGGACGAGACATTGACGATGGCACCGCTGCCCTGCTCCAGCATGAACGGCAGCGCGGCGTGACAACACCACAGCGTCGGGAACAGCGAGCGACGTACCTCAGCCTCGATCTGCGAGGCTTCATAGTGCTCGAACGGCTTGGCCCAGATCGTCCCGCCGACGTTATTGATCAGCACATCCAGACGCCCGAAACGCTCGACAGCGGTGCGCATCACCCGGTCGCATTCTTCGTATTGCTCAAGATCGGCCGTCAGAGCCAGTACCTGACTGATGGGCGCCAGCTGCTGTTGCAACTCGAACACCAGCTCGGAGCGGTCGACCAGTATCAGCTTCGCCCCTTCGGCCGCCATGCGTTCGGCTACACGTCGACCGATCCCCTGGGCGGCCCCGGTGATCAGCACGACTTTTTCGTGAAATCTGTTCATGTGTACCTCAAGAATTCTCGGACGAATCGCGATCCTGTAGGAGCGAGCAAGCTCGCGATGATTTCAAAAGCGCCGCGGGGCATCAGGCAGCCAGCGTTATCGTTGACGTCCATCGCGAACAGGTTCGCTCCTACAGGTGGGCTGCCTATAGCCTCACGCCGCGCTGGCGGCGAATTTCTCGTAGTAGAAGTTCGCCGGGGTGATGCCTTTGTCACGAATGTATTGGCTGACCGCTTCGACCATCGGTGGCGGCCCGCACAGGTAGACGTCGACATCGCCGTCGTTCAGGTGCCCCGGCTCGATATGCTGGGTCACGTAACCCTTGAGCGGGTGTTGGCTGTCGGAGCTGGCCACGCAGGCGCTGTAGCTGAAGTTGGGAATGCGCGCGGCAAAAGCTTCCAGGCGATCGAGCTCGACCAGATCGAAATCGTGGGTCACGCCGTAGATCAGGTGCAACGGATGTTCACTGCCCTGCTCGGCGATTTTCTCCAGCATCGCGGTGAACGGCGCCAGCCCCGTGCCACCGGCGAGCAGCAACAGCGGACGACGGATATCGCGCAGGTAGAAACTGCCCAAGGGACCTGCCAGGGTCATGCTGTCGCCGGCCTTGGCCATACCGGTCAGGAAACTGCTCATCAGCCCACCGGGCACGTTGCGAATCAGGAAACTGACTTCGCCGTCACGTTGCAACGAACTGAACGAATACGCACGGGTCTGCGTGCTGCCGGGAACGCCCAGGTTGACGTACTGCCCCGGCAGGAAAGCCAGTTTGCTCAGGGCCTCGCCCTTGATCGACAGCGCGATGGTGCTGTCGGACAACTGGCGCACGGCGCTGATGGTCGCATCGTAGCTGGCCTTCTGTGTACGGCAGACTTCCGATGAGGTTGGCACCCGCACCACGCAATCGCTCTGGGCGCGCATCTGGCAGGTCAGGACAAAACCCTGCGCGGCCTCTTCGCTACTCAAGGCGTCTTCGATGTAATCCTCGCCCAGATCGTAGCGACCGGCCTCGGCAAAGCACTTGCAGGTGCCGCAGGCGCCATCGCGGCAGTCCAGCGGAATATTGATGCCCTGGCGATAGGCGGCATCGGCCACGGTCTCGCCGGCGTTGGCGTCGATGAACCGGGTGACGCCGTCTTCGAAATTGAACGCAATGGAATGGGTCATGACGGCAGCCTCACAGGTGATAGACATCGATGACCTGGCGAACGTAGTCGTTCTTCAGGATCACTTTCTTGGCCTTGATCAACGGGTTCTCGCCGCGCAGGTCGAGGGTGTAGAAACTGCAGCCGAAATAACTGTCGACGGCCTTGTAGCGAAAGCTCAGGGTGTGCCAGTTGAAGCGCACCTTGCACAGCCCCTCAGCCTCCTCCAGCAACTCGATGTTGCTGATGTTGTGCGAGGTGCGGGTGTCCGGCACGCTGGCGCTGGAGCGCTCGGTCTTGATGCGGAAGATGCGGTCTTCCAGGCCGGTGCGGTTGCCGTACCAGATCAGTGAGATTTCCCGCTGCGGGTCTTCGGTCAATTCATCGTTGTCGTCCCAGGCCGGCATCCAGAAGGTCGCGTCGGCGGCATACATCTCCAGCCATTGATCCCACTGACGGTCATCGAGGTAGCGCGCCTCACGGAAGAGAAAGTCGCGCACGGTGTCGTAGGTACCGGTCATTGCACGTCCTCCACGGCGATCAACTTCGACTGCTCGACGGCCAGCGCCTTGAGCATGGTCTGCTGCCAATACTTGTGCTGCAGCACGAACAGGCCTTCATCTTCGGTACGCACGCCGCTGAGCAGCGGGTGCAGGTCGATCTCTTTTGCTGCCTCGTCGGCGCCTTCGATCCAGTGTTCGGCACCGCGGGACATGTCGTTCCAGGTAGTGACGCTGCCCTGGTAGCTGGTCTGGCAGGAGCGGAACTCCTCCAGGTCATCCGGGGTGGCCATGCCGCTGACGTTGAAGAAATCCTCGTACTGACGAATGCGGCTGGAGCGCGCGTGATCGCTCTCGCCTTTGGGCGCGATGCAGTAAATGGTGATTTCCGTACGGTCGACCGAGATCGGCCGGGCGATACGGATCTGCGAGCTGAACTGGTCCATCAGGTACACGTTGGGGTACAGGCACAGGTTGCGCGAGTTCTCGATCATCCAGTCGGCGCGGGCCTTGCCGAAGTCCTCGGCGAGTTCGTCGCGACGCTCGTACAGCGGACGATCCTCGGGGTTGGCCCAGCGCGTCCAGAGCAGCATGTGGCCCTTGTCGAAGGAGTAGAACCCCCCGCCCTGCTTGGCCCAGCTGCCGGCGCTCATGGTCGGGTTTTCATCGCCCGCCTCGCGCTGTTTGCGCTGGCCCTGGGTGGCGGCGTAGTTCCAGTGCACGGAGCTGACGTGGTAACCGTCGGCACCGTTTTCGGCGGTGAGCTTCCAGTTGCCTTCGTAGATGTAGCTGGACGATCCGCGCAGCACTTCCAGGCCATCGGGGGACTGATCGACGATCATGTCGATGATCTTCGCCGACTCGCCCAGGTGCTCAACCAGCGGCAATACATCGGCCTTGAGGCTGCCGAAGAGGAAACCGCGATAGGACTCGAAACGCGCCACACGGGTCAGGTCGTGGGAGCCTTCGCAATTGAAGCTCGAAGGATAGCCGGCGTTGGCCGGGTCCTTGACCTTGAGCAGTTTGCCGGAGTTGTTGAAGGTCCAGCCGTGGAACGGACAGGTATAGGAACTCTTGTTGCCGGACTTGTGCCGGCACAGGGTCGCGCCGCGATGACTGCAGGCGTTGATGAAGGCGTTGAGTACACCGTCCTTGTTGCGCGCGATGAAGATCGACTGGCGCCCCATGGTGGTGGTGTAGAAATCGTTGATATTGGGGATCTGGCTTTCGTGAGCCAGGTAAATCCAGTTGCCTTCGAAAATGTGCTGCATTTCGAGATCGAACAGCCGCGGATCGGTGAACATCTCGCGCTTGCAGCGGTAGATACCTTGGGCAGGGTCGTCTTCAAGCAGGGAGTGAAGGTATTCGGGTCGCAGGGTCATGGCCGCCGCCTCCGTTGTTTTTATTCAGGCAAGGCCATGCTAGGACGGGGCATTGAGACGGACTATCCGCGCAGTGCAGACCTGTATCCGTTTTGTGCAGGGTGGTTTTTTACATGATCGTTCCCACGCTTCGCGTGGGAACGCAGCCCGGGACGCTCTGCGTCCCAAAAGCGGACGCAGAGCGTCCGTAGAGGCATTCCCACGCAGAGCGTGGGAACGATCGGTAAACCTGAAGGCCTCAGGGGCGGCGCTTGAGGGTATCGGACGGCAATTCGCCGAATTGCCTGCGGTAGCTGTCGGAGAACCTGCCCAGGTGCAGGAAGCCGTAGTCCATGGCCACTTCAGTGACGTTGCGCACGTTGCACGAAGGATCGCTCAAGCAGGCGTTGATGCGTTCCAGGCGCTTCTGGCGGATGTAGTTTTTCGGCGTGACCCCGGCATTGCGCTCGAACAGGCCATACAGCGAACGCAGGCTCATGCTCGCCTGGCGCGCCAGTTCCTCGCTGTCGATGTCGCGCTTGAGGTTGCGTGCGATGTAGTCGGCAATCGCCTCGAACGACGCCACCGAGGCGCCGGGACTGGTGCGACTGACGTTGGTCTTCATCAGGCCGAGCATCTTGCTGACGACAATCTGCGCGTAATGCTCCTGCACTCTCGGGATGGGCTCGCTGGCCTCGGCCTCCTGGCAAATCATCCCCAGCAGGTTGACGAAACCTTCCAGTTCGTCGAGCTGATAGCGGTTCTCCACAAACCGCACGCCCTGCCCCGGATAGTGCCAGCGCTGCTCCTCGCAAACCGATTCGAGCAAACGCGTGGGCACCTTGAGGATGAATTTTTCGCAATCGGCCGAATAGGTCAGGTCGACCGGATCGTCAGGGTTGATCAGGAGCAATTCGCCGGGGGCGAAATAATGCTCCTCGCCATGACCGCGCCACAGGCAGTTGCCACGCAACAGCACCTGCAGGTGATAGATACTCTCCAGCGCACCGGAAGTGACCCGCACACTGGCACCGTAGCTGATGCGACACAGGTCGAGGCTGGCGAACTTGCGATGGTCGAGACTGGCCAACGGGCGCCCGGCACGGGGCATCAGGATGCAATGGTTGCCGACATGCTGATTGACATACCCCGACACTGCGTAGGGGTCTGCATGGTCGAACACCCTGCTGCGCTGACTCAACAGTTGCGCTTGCATCATCGGGTCACTCTCGTTGTTATAGGCAGTAACGGGTCATTCTAAGACAGTCCTTGCAAAGACGTGTCAGTTGGCTGACATGCGGACGGTCAAAACGAAACCTGTAGGAGCGAGCATGCTCGCGATGGACGTTAACGATAACGCTGGGTGCCTGATGCCCCGCGGCGTTCTCTGGTTCATCGCGAGCTTGCTCGCTCCTACAGGGGTTCGATGTCAGTCCTCGAGCGCGCGAACCCGCTCGTGACGCTGCTGCTCTTCAGGCTGGGCCGAAGGTTGCAGGGTGAAATCGAAGTCGATTTCGGCGAAACGACCGCTGACACCGTAGGCCGCCGCACGTTGCTGATCGTCACTGAAGGTGATTTTTGCGATCAGCTCGTCGCGGGTGGCGTAGGCAAAGTCGTCGTGCAGGTACTGGTCGCCATCGAGGTTGATCTGGGTGGTCAGGTGACGATGGTCCGGCGCGGAAATGAAGAAGTGGACGTGCGCCGGGCGCTGGCCATGACGGCCCAGCTGATCGAGCAGTTGCTGGGTCGGACCGTCCGGTGGGCAGCCGTAACCCGACGGCACGATGCTGCGGAAACGGTAACGGCCTTCGGCGTCGGTGACGATGCGGCGACGCAGGTTGAATTCCGATTGGGTGGTATCGAAGTACGAGTAGGTGCCACCGGTGTTGGCGTGCCACACGTCGACCACGGCGCCCGCCAGGGGTTCGCCCGAGGTGTTGAACACACGGCCCTGCATGAACAGGGTCACACCCGGATCGAGGCCATCGTCCAGACGCGCTTCGCCTTGCGACAGCGGTGCACCGGCCACATACAGCGGGCCTTCGATGGTACGCGGGGTGCCGCCGGACTTGCCGGCCTGCGCGTCTTCGGCATCCATCAGCAGGTCCAGGTAATGCTCCAGACCAAGTCCGGCCACCACCAGCCCGGCTTCCTGGCGTGCACCCAGCACATTGAGGTAGTTGACCGCTTTCCAGAACTCTTCAGGGGTCACGGCCAGGTCTTCGATGATGTTCACCGAGTCGCGCAGGATGCGATAGACCAGCGCCTTGGTGCGTGGATTGCCTTCATTGTTGAGCAGGCCGCTGGCTTCTTCGAGAAACTTCTGTACTTCGGCAGTGTGGGAAATCTTGACGTTCATTTTCGGTTATTCCTCATCTTGTAATTATTGGCATCGCGCACTGAACAGGCTCGGTTCAGCGGTCATCCTCGTGAATGGAAGAAGGATGCCGGCACATCGCGGTGACTTCGATCGCCATGTAGGGGAACAGCGGCAGCTGCATCAGCAGGTCGTGCAGTTCCTGGACGCTGTCGACATCGAACACGCTGTAGTTGGCGTATTGCCCGGCGATGCGCCACAGGTGACGCCATTTGCCCTGATCCTGCAGACGTTGGGCCAGGGCCTTTTCGTCGGCCTTGAGTTGCGCGGCGCGCTCGGGGTTCATGTCGACCGGCAAATTCACGGTCATCTTTACGTGGAACAGCATAATGCTCTCCTCAGGCTTGATGAATGGCGGTGGAAGTCTTGTCGCGGCGGAAAAACGCCAGGCGTTCTTCATCCAGGCTCAGGCCCAGGCCAGGCGTTTTCGGCACGTGCAGCTCGAAATCGCGATACACCAGCGGCTCGCTGAGGATGTCTTCGGTCAGCAGCAGCGGGCCGAACAGTTCGGTGTCCCACGCGAGTTTGTTCAAGGTGACGAACGCATGAGCCGACGCCATCGTGCCCAGGCCACCTTCGAGCATGGTGCCGCCATACAGGGCGATGCCGGCGGCTTCGGCGATGGCGGCGGTGCGCAGTACGGCGCGCGGGCCACCGTTCTTGGCGATCTTGAGGGCAAATACCGAAGCCGCGCCGTCGCGGGCCAGGTTGAATGCATCTTCCACGCACTCGATGGACTCGTCGGCCATGATCGGCGCCGGGCTCATGGCATTGAGGCGCACCATGCCGGCGCGGTTATTGCGCGAGATCGGCTGCTCGATCAGATCGATACCATTGGTTCCCAGCACTCGGCAGGCCCGCAGGGCCACCGCCTCGTCCCAGGCCTGGTTGACGTCGACCCGCACGCTGGCACGGTCACCCAGGGCTTTCTTGATGGCGATCACATGGGCCAGGTCGCGGTTGACCTCGCCGGCACCGATCTTCAGCTTGAAGATGCGGTGACGACGCAGGTCGAGCATTTTTTCCGCTTCGGCGATGTCCTTTTCGGTGTCGCCGCTGGCCAGGGTCCAGGCCACCGGCAACGCATCCCGTACGCGACCGCCCAGCAATTCGCTGACCGGCACGCCAAGGCGTTTGCCCTGGGCATCGAGCAACGCGGTTTCAATACCTGATTTGGCAAAGGTGTTGCCACGGATGCTGCGCTCCAGACGCAGCATCGCGGCATTGACGTTGCTGCCATCCTGGCCGATCAGCAGCGGCGCGAAATGCAGGTCGATATTGGTCTTGATACTGTCCGGGCTTTCATTGCCGTAAGCCAGGCCACCGATGGTGGTGGATTCTCCGATGCCCTCGATGCCATCGGCGCACCGCACGCGAATGATCACCAGGGTCTGATTCTGCATGGTGTGCATCGCCAGCTTGTGCGGGCGGATGGTTGGCAGATCGACGATGATCGTCTCGATCGATTCAATGGCGGTTGCAAGCATGTCGATACCCGTCAGGTTCTTGAAGTTCTGGAATCGATTCTCGTACGGCTTTTTTCTGGAGGCCAATATAGAATTGGTCTGACTTGATACCTTAAAGGTATGCAATTGATTGGCGTCCGGAGGCCCCATGGAACTGCGTCACCTGCGTTATTTTCAGGTACTGGCTCAAACGCTCAACTTCACCCGCGCCGCCGAGCTGCTGCACATTGCCCAGCCGCCGCTGAGCCGGCAGATCCAGCAACTGGAAGACGAACTGGGGGTGATGCTGCTTGAACGCGGGCGTCCGCTGAAGCTCACCGACGCCGGGCGTTTTTTCCATGAACACTCCACGGCCCTGCTCGAACAACTGAACAAGGTCTGCGACAACACGCGGCGTATTGGCCTGGGAGAAAAGACCTGGCTGGGGATCGGTTTCGCGCCGTCGACCTTGTACGGCGTGCTACCGGAGCTGATTCGGCGCTTGCGCAGTGGCGACTCCCTGGAACTGGAGCTGGGGCTGTCGGAAATGACCACCCTGCAACAAGTGCAGGCACTCAAGACCGGGCGCATTGATATCGGTTTCGGCCGTATCCGCATCAACGACCCGGCCATCGTCCAGACCGTGCTGACCGAAGATCGCCTGGTGGCCGCCCTGCCCGCCGGTCACCCGTTGCTGGCCGGCCCCATCAGCCTGCGTGATCTGGCCAAAGAGCCTTTCGTGCTCTACCCCGGCAATCCGCGCCCCAGTTACGCCGACCACGTGATCGCGCTGTTCGAATCCTGTGGCGTGAGTATTCACGTGGCGCAATGGACCAACGAACTGCAAACGGCAATCGGTCTGGTCGGGGCCGGGATAGGCGTCACGCTGGTGCCCGCCTCGGTGCAATTGCTGCACCGCGACGACATCGGCTTTACCCCGCTGCTGGAAGACAACGCAACCTCGCCGATCATCCTGAGCCAGCGGGTGGGCGATGTTTCACCGGGGTTGAACCATTGCTTGCGGATGATCGACGAGCTGGTGCCACATCACTGAAACCCGACGCACTTCGCCGGCTCCCGCGAGCCCGCGTACAGGGTATTTCAGCCGGCAAATGCCCGGCGCCCGGCGCTCATCTCGGTTCGCAGCTCACCCACCAGCTCGGAAATGGCGCGCACGCTGGTCAGCTGTTCGGTCGACACCCCGCTGATCAGCAGCTCGACCCGGCCGCTCAGCGGTTCGTAGACCTCGATACGCAGCAAACCCCCGCTCTCCGTGCATTCGCAGGACAGCGGTGTAAATCCGGATTCAATAATGTTGCAAAGCACTGAGATGGGAAGCATGACCGGTCCCTCGGGCGATTGATGACTGAATCGGATCCAATGAGAATAGATGTGGTTTACAAATCCCGCCCCGACAAAAGTGTTATCTGTTTCTCACTTTTGAAGTCTATTCCTGCGCCTTTCCGTTCCAGATCCAGTTCCAGAACCCCGGCAATGTCACCGGCTGCGAGCTGTCGCGCACGGTGCGGGCCATTGCCGCCCGTTGCAGCGCAGCCGTGTCGTCGTAGAACGGTTGCTGCGCGACCTTCACGCCTGTGGCGCGGGCGCTGTCGAGCAGGATTTGCAGGTACTCGCGGGTGTGCCGGGCGGTGTAGCGGTTAAGGTCATGGAAGGTCACCACGACCGGAATCACCCCATCGACCACCGGCAACTCACCCCGGGCGATGCGCTCGCGCACTTCCGACATCGAGCGCAGCATGTGCGCACGTCGACGCGGGCTGGCGTTGAAACCCCAGATTTTGCCGTCATTGGCACTCAGGTCGGTGAGCAGCATATGCAGGCCATGTTGCTGGTACGCAGCGAAAGTACGCTTGTCGTAACTCCAGAATGGCGGGCGCACCAGGGTGGGCGGCAGGCCGGTGATGGCGGCGATGTCGGCGCTGCCGTCAGTGAGTGATTGCTCCAGCGCCTGCGGATCGAGGGAGCGATGATTGGTGTGCGAAGGCGTGGCGGTGTGGAAACCCAGAATGTGCCCGGCATCGCGCTCGCGGCGCATGAGCGCGCGCCCCACGTCACTGCCGCCGGCCCGCGTAGCTCGGGTCTGCACGAAAAACACCGCCTTGATATCGGTTTGCAACGGGTTGCGCGCCAGGCTATCGAGAACGATTTCAGTCGGGTTCCAGTAGCTGACTCCGGCGGGCCCGTCATCGAAGGTCAGCAGGAAACGGATCGGCGGTTGCGTGCTCAGCCGCTGCTCGGTTTGCGGCGTCATTTCGATGGGCGCGGCGATACAGCCCAGCAGACTGACCGCCAAGGCGAAAACCAATAGAGACTTGAACATTTGCTTCATGTTTTGCCTTGGGCCAGACCATCGCGGTCAACACTTCGTATGGCAATAATCCTTCGCCCGTTGATCCTACACCGGCCCGCAGGTCGCTGCGGGCGGTGCTTGGATAAGGGTACACAGTGTTTGGTTCCGGTGCCTGCCTCCCTCCCCGTCTTGCAGCAACTATGCTGAAAACACCAGCCGGAGGATTCAGTCCATGTGCGGGCGCCTGTCGCAATACCGGGGCATCCACGACTTTGTGGCGGCATTGAGCATCCCCGACGCGTTGATCAATCACGTCGGCGACGAGCCGTTGGCCCATTACAACGCTGCGCCCACCACGCAACTGGCGCTGCTGCATCGTGAGGACGATGGTCTGCACGCCGACCTGCAACGCTGGAGCTGGCGGCCGCATTGGGCGACGGATCGTGCGGCACCGATCAATGCACGGGTCGAGAAAGTCGCCCATGGGCCGTTTTTCCGGGCGATCTGGCCACACCGTGCGATCTGCCCTGTCGACAACTGGTTCGAATGGGTCGATGCCGGCGATGGCACGCGGCAACCCTGGCTCATCCGTCGGCGCGACCGCAGGCCGGTGTTCTGCGCCGTGATCGGACAGTTTCCGATTGGCAGTGCGGCGCCACGGGACGATGACGGCTTCGTCATCATCACCGCCGACAGCGCGGGGGGCATGGTGGACATTCATGACCGTCGACCGGTGGTGTTTTCCCCGGAACTGGCGCGTGAATGGCTGGACCCCGCCACCCCGAAGGATCGGGCCGAACAAATGGTGCTTTTGCAGGGTGAAGGCAGTGAGATGTTCCAGTGGCATAAAGTCGACAAAGCCATTGGCAATGCAAGAAACCAGGGTGCCGAATTGATTGAAGAGGTCAGCTGAGCTGTCAATATCGACAGGAAAACCGCCATATGTAACAACGCTTCCCCTGAGCTTGTTACAACTACTGTTTCATACGTTTAACAGTCAGTTGAATGCCTGATCGGATTATTCAACCGCTTGTCAGACAATCCATCCCTCATACATACATTTTGAATGAGTACCGCTAGCATGCGCGCCGCCTTCCCAATGGCGCCAGACAGTTGACCAAAGAGTCAATGAATAAGGAAAAACCCAAACAATCAAGCCTTGCAGAGAACTAAATTGAGCGACGATTTTATAAGTAATCAAGTCGTGAAGTTGGCGCGTGTTCATCTTACAAAGACCGAACACTACCAACTCGACTGCTTTATCGGGCAATACATAAAGACCCGAAACTTACAAACAGTCCACAATATCAATAACTTACTGAGTTCCACTCTCGAAAGTTATCCGGGTAAACCGCCAGTAATGGTCAACGAATTGAATGCCTGGATCGACAAGACCCTGGGCTACCGGGCGGCTCATCCGGAGTTCGTGGACTCGCTCGATTGATGTAATACAGCGCCCTCACTGCAGGAGCGAGCAAGCTCGCGATGAGCGACGAAATACCGCGGGGCATCAGGTTTTGCGCGTAATCGTTCACGTCCATCGCGAGCATGCTCGCTCCTACAGAAGCAGCTCAAGGTTTTAGTGGGCGTTCCTGGTCAAGATCCGACAATTCTCGACTGTCATCATGCTTCCACGTCTGTTCCGCATGCTTCTGCTGTTCGATCTCTTCTTCCGTCGGTTCGTCCATGTCGTCATCCTGCTCTGGACGCTTGGGGTCATTTGCCATGTTCACCTCTCTTCCTGAAGGGATAGGTCATCAAACTTAAGCCTAGAACAGATTCCCCCTCACGGCTCACAGCCACCAGCGCAGCAAAAAGAAAAAGCCCATGCTCAGTAACATGCTGAGCAAGGTGTTGCGTGTGTACAGCACAAGCCCCACGGCCACCAACGAACTGATGAGGTAGGGGTTGTCCCATTGCAGGTTCAGTTGCCTGTCGGGCAAGAACACGATCGGCCCGCAGATCGCGGTCAACATGCCCGGCACGGCAAAGCCGAGGAATTGCCTGGCATTGCTGCTCAAGCGCACCGGCAGCCGCGGTTCCAGAAAGACATAGCGGTTGAGGAACACCAACAGGCCCATGCCGATAATCACCGCCCAGATCATCATGCGCGCGCTCCCTGGAATTTATTGCAGATAAACCCGGCGGTCATGCCCGCCAGCCCCGACAGCACCAGCGCCGAGCCCCACTGCCAATAGCTCAGCAGCACCGAGCAGAACAGCGACACCGCAACGCAGACCACGGTCGGCACGTTGCGCACGACCGGAGTGATCAGTGCGATGAACGTGGCGGCGATGGAGAAGTCCAGCCCCAGATGCTCAAGGCCCGGGATGCTGCTGCCGAGCACGATTCCTGCCAGCGTGAAGAGGTTCCAGGCGACGTAGAACGTCAGGCCCACGCCCAGGGCATACCAGCGATCGAACTGCTGTTTGTCGTGCTGGCTGGTCAAGGCGAACAATTCATCGGTGAGCAGAAACCCCAGCCCCGCGCGCCAGCGCCCCGGCAACGGCGAAATCACCGAACGCATGCTCATCCCGTAAAGCAAGTGCTGGGAGGTCAGCAGCAAGGTGGTCAACAGGATCGAAAAGATCCCGGCCCCGCCCTTGAGCATGCCGATGGCCACCAACTGCGCGGCACCGGCAAACACAATGCTCGACAAGCCCTGGCCTTGCAGGGGCGTAAGATTGGCTTCGATGGCCATGGAGCCGGCCAGCAAGCCCCAGGGCGCTGTCGCCAGAGATAGCGGCATGATCGCCACCGCACCGCGAAGAAACGCACTGCGCGGCAAATGTGAATTGGACATAACGCTCTGCAACCTGTGGAAAGACCGCAGACTGTGCCAGCAGTCGCGGCCAATGGCTTGAACAATCTTGCGCACTGGCGCGAATTTGTTCCGTTCATCGCCTGCCCTTGTGTCACCGAGGTAGTAGCAACATGATGGCGCTGCATTTTTCCCTCAAGGTGCCGCCCCTTCATGATCTCAGCCGAAACCGACAGCGACGTCTACAAAACCCTGCTGGAGTCGACCAAGGCGATTCCCTGGCGAATCGACTGGAAAACCATGAACTTCAGTTACATCGGCCCGCAAATCGAGCAACTGCTGGGCTGGGAACAGGACAGTTGGGTCAGCGTCAACGATTGGGTCGAGCGCATGCACCCGGACGATCGCGACTACGTGGTGGAGTTTTGCGTCTCGCAATCGCGGGCCGGGGTCGACCATGAGGCGGACTACCGGGCGCTGACCAGCACCGGTGAATACGTGTGGATTCGCGATGTGGTGCATGTGGTGCGCAAGGACGGTGAAGTCGAGGCGCTGGTGGGGTTCATGTTCGACATCAGCGAACGAAAGAAAACTGAGGAACACCTGATCCGCCTGCAAAAGCAACTCGAAGAGTATTCCTTTCAGGATGGCCTGACCGGCATCGCCAACCGGCGCATGTTCGACACTGTTCTGGAACGCGAATGGGACGCCGCCCGACACTCGGGGGCGCCACTGTCGCTGATCATCCTGGATATCGACTATTTCAAGCAGTACAACGACCATTACGGCCACATCAAGGGCGACGAATGCCTGCGTCGAGTGGCCGGCACCCTGTCGCGGGCGGCCAATCGGCCAAGGGATTTCATCGCCCGGATCGGCGGCGAGGAGTTCGTCTGGCTGCTGCCGGAAACCGATGCGCTGTCCGCCGGGCTGGTGGCGCGCAAATGCCTGCATCTGGTTCGCCAGCAACAAATCCCGCATGAACTGTCCGCGATCTCGACCCAACTCAGCCTGAGCCTCGGTGTCGGCACAACCCATACTTCGCGGCACGCCACGGCGCTGACATTCGTCGAACAGGTCGATCAGTTGCTCTACAAAGCCAAACGCAATGGACGCATGCGCGCAGAGTTCGCCGATTTTCGCGATTGACAAACGGCGCGCCGGCTTTTAAAACTGGGCGCCTCACTTAGGGTGTAAGCGAATATGTCCGCAACCTGCAACTTCAACATTGTCGTCATTGGCTTGATTGCCAAGGCGCAAGGTTGCGTTGCGCGCACCCTCAAATCGAAGAAACAGTCGCTCATGTGACCGGGGCGCGCTGTCCCGTCAGATGAGCTGACAGGACATTGAGCGCGACGGACCACCCTCCCCCTGCTTATTTCCCTACACGCTCCTGACGGTGACGAAATCGGTCAACCATCAGGAGAAAGTGCATGTCATCGTTTCAAGGTATCTGGGTTCCCCTCGTCACGCCGTTCCACAATGGCGCCATCGACTTCGTCGGCCTGCGCCGGCTGGTCAGTCATCTTCTGGAACAAGGCGTCGACGGTTTCGTGGTCTGCGGCACCACCGGGGAACCGGCGGCAATGGGCAAGCACGAGCAACTGGCGGTGCTTGATGCCGTGCTCGAACAGGTACCGGCACAGCGCGTCGTGATGGGGCTGGCCGGCAACAACCTGAGCGAACTGCTGCAATTTCAGGGTGAAATCCTCAAGCGACCGGTCGCAGGTTTGCTGGTACCGCCACCGTATTACATCCGCCCCTCCCAGGCAGGGCTCGAAGCGTTTTTCAAGACCATCGCCGACGCTTCCAGCGTTCCGCTGATCCTGTACGACATCCCCTACCGAACCGGCGTCGCTTTCGAACAGGCAACGCTACTCAGGATCGTCGCCCATGAACGTATCGTCGCGATCAAGGACTGCGGCGGCAACTTTTCAAACACCATGGCATTGCTGGCCAGTGGCGATGTCGACGTGCTTTGCGGTGAAGACAACCAGATGTTCAGCGCCCTGTGCCTGGGTGCCAAAGGCGCGATTGCCGCCTCGGCACATGTTCGCCCCGAATTGTTCGTGCGGTTGTACCAGCAGATCCGCGATAACCGGCTTGCCGAGGGCCGGAACACGTTTTTCCGCCTGCTGCCACTGATCGACAGCCTGTTCCTGGAGCCCAACCCGGCCCCGGTAAAAACCGCACTGGCCCTTGAAGGCCTGATCGATGACGAGTTGCGCGCGCCGATGCAACGCAGCAGCCCGGCCATGGCGACACGCCTGAAGGCCGTACTGGGCGCGATGAACAATCCATAGAGTGCCGGCCGCCTGGCGAAGTACCATGCAGTGATTGGCTGACACCTGCGGGAGTCGACATGCTCTATCGAATCGCCGCCGATGGACTGGTGCTGTTTCATCTGTCGTTCATTCTGTTCGTGCTGTTCGGCGGGCTGTTGGTGCTCAAATGGCGCCAGTTGATCGGCTGGCACCTGCCCGCCGTGCTCTGGGGGCTGGCGGTAGAAGCCTTCCACCTGCCCTGCCCGCTGACACGCTGGGAAAACCTGCTGCGCCATGCCGCCGGACAAAGCGGCTACGGCGCCGGCTTCATAGAACAGTACATCTGGCCCGTCATTTACCCGGCCGGGCTGACGCCAGCCATTCAATGGTGGCTGGCCGGCGTGGTGCTGCTGGTCAACGCACTGGTCTATCTTCGTGTGACCAGGCAATGGAAATCACGCCACACCTTTTGAACACCGGCCTAGAGGATTGAGTGCATGCTGTCGACCGAAGACCTGGCGTTGCTGGCCGCCATCCGCGAAACCGGCAGCCTGTCGCGGGCCGCGGCGCAGCTCGGCAAAGCGCCTTCGACCGTGTCCTATGCGGCGCGGCAACTGGAGGAGCGTTTCGATGCCCTGCTGTTCGACCGTCGTCGCTACCGCTTGCAGTTGACCGCGGCCGGCGAGCTGCTGGTCAACGAAGCGACACGATTGATGGATGACGTCTCGCGCCTGACCCAACGGGTGCAGCAAGTGGCCAACGGTTGGGAGAGCCGGTTGTGGATCGTCACCGACGAACTGCTGGAATTCGAAAACCTGATTCCGGTGATTCAGGAATTCGACGCCCTGGGGTCCGGCGTACCGTTGCGCATTACCCAGGAGGTGCTCAAGGGTGTTTGGGAAGCCCTGCGTGAAGGGCGCGCCGATCTGGTGATCGGCGCCACCAACGAGCCGCCGGCGATCGGCTCGCTGCGCTGGATGCAACTGGGGGAAATGGAGTGGGTATTCGCCGTCTCGCCCAGGCACGCCCTGGCCAAGGCCAAAGAGCCGATTTCCAGGGCGACGGTAACGCAGCATCGGGCGATTGTCGTGGCCGACTCATCCCGGACCAGCGAGGGTCGTACCTACGGTGTCTCAGGTGGCCAGCCCGTGTTGGCTGTACCGACCATGCGCGCGAAGATCCTTGCCCAGTGCGACGGCCTGGGCGTGGGCTGGCTGCCCCGGCATCGGGTGGCCTCGCTATTGAACAAGGGGATGCTGATTGAAAAACAGATGGCCGACCCGCGCGAGCCGAATATCCTGTACGCAGGCTGGCGCGGCGATCACGATGGCCGCGCCCTGGGCTGGTGGCTGGAAAAACTCAGGCAATCGCATCTGGCTACCCGACTGGTGCAGGGCATCGACCTGTTTGCTTGAGGCCACGGGTCAATTGGCAATGACACTCATGTTGCGGCCACTGGCCTTGGCCCCGTACAACGCCTTGTCGGCGGCACCGATCAGATCCTCCGTGCGGGTCTGTGAAGCAGGATCGTAGCCACACACACCGACGCTGACCGTCACCACGCCTTCGGGGCTTTGACTGTGCTCCAGGCCTGCGGCCAGTACCGCACGACGTATTTTTTCCGCCACCAGAAACGCCCCCACATAGTCGGTGCCAGGCAGCACCACGGCAAACTCTTCACCGCCAAAGCGCGCCGCCAGGTCACCGGGGCGCTTGATATGGTCGGTGATGACGGCCGCGACATTGCGCAAACACTCATCACCGGCCAGATGGCCGTAGTGATCATTGAATGCCTTGAAATGATCGACATCGATCATCAACAGGGCCAGGCCTGACAGATTGCGCCGGGCGCGCCCGGTTTCCGCCTGGATGAACAGATCGAACTGGCGACGGTTGGCCAGGCCGGTCAGCGCGTCTTCCAGGGCCAGCAACTCCAGGTTGCGATTGAGTTCGAGGAGTCTTTCCTGCGACGCCAGCAACTCGATCTGTATCCGGTTCTGGCGCTTCATCAATTTGATCAGGCGATAACCCAATACCCCGAGAATCCCCAGCAGCAGGGCAACGATCAGCGCACTGCGCAGCGACTCCTTGCGCCAGCTGGCCAGCACCTCGTCCTTGTTCAGCGCGGCAAACACAATCAGCGGATACCCCTCGACCCGGCGATAGCCCACCACCCGCTCGACACCGTCGATGATCGATCTGATCGTCGCCGTACCCGCACTGGCGTTGGGCAGCAACTGAGTGAACAGCGGGCTCCTGGCCAGGCTGGTGCCGATATCCCCTTCGTTGAACGGTCGGCGCACGATAATGCTGGCATCGTCCGCGATCAGGTTGATCACGCCGTTGCTGCCCATGTCGATGCTGTTGTAGAGCTCCAGGAAATGCGAAAGATACAGGGTCGCCAGCGCCACACCGGCGAAACTGCCGTCAGGGTGATTGATCCGCCGCGACACCGTCATGATCCATTCACCGCTGGAGCGGCTCTTGATCGACGGACCGATATGCGGCCCGCGGTCGGGATGATCGCGGTGATAGATGAAGTACTCACGGTCGGAGTTGTTGGCGACGCCCACCTCGGCGCCATTGGAATTGGCAATCCACTTCCCGGTCTCGTCATAAACGAACAGGCCATGGATCTGACTCAACTCACTGCGCTGGGCACTGAGCAAGCGTTGCAAGCGGTTGAGCCCGCCTCCCTCGACGCCTTCGTTTTCCAGGCGATCGACCAAAGTGAACAGCAGCGTATCGGCCTGTTTGATCGAGGCCTGCGCCTGCGAGGCCAGGGTCTGCGCAAGGTTGGACATCGCCACTTCCTTGTCATGCAGATGGTACTGGCGCGAATTCCAGACTTGCCAGATGAGGAACGCTGCCATCGACAGGCACACGGCCATCAGCAGCGTCACCGCCGAACGCATCTTGAATCTGGCGACGGTGGGTCGGTTTTTTTCGATTCGGTCGTATATGGACGGATGCCCCATGACATGCCCTCCTTGATTCTTGTGATAAGGCGAGGCTTCCTGCTCGCGTTGTTGGCTCACTATGCCTGATCGGCAACCGGCCCCGCGAGCCTTGTTCGCCGATCAGGCCTTGCGTTTGACCGCGTCCAGCCACACCGGGTCCAGTCGCGTCTGTTCGATATCGAGCCCCAATGCCTGCATCCGCGCCTCATGTTGCTGCATTTCCCGTCCCAATTGCCCATGATCACTGGAGTTTCCGTCCAGATGGTGCATTTGACTCAATCCCAGATGATAGAACCGCAACAGCTTCATGGCCGTCGGATCGCCCGCATCCACGGCGGCCGTGACCTGGTGCATGATGTTGGTGATGCTCATCAGGCTGCGCTTGAGCTGCCAGCTGTAGACCGCTGCCGCCATCCACGCCTGGGTCCAGAACACCTTGCGCATCAACGTCGCCGTCACCAGTACCGCAGCGAATACACCCCCGATGTTGTAACGCAGATTGTCCCCGCCGGGCTCACCGAACAAAACCACCGCCGTGCTCGACAGCGCCATCGCCAGCGCCAGGAAAATCAGGGCAATGACCAGCGTGCTGCGACGCGTCTGTTGCCGATAGGTGTCGGCGTTCATCGGCTGGATTTCGAACATCGCGTCGGGTTTCCTGAAGTGGCGTGCAAAAAGAGTGCGGGCATTATCGCCTCTGCGAGGGATTTGGCTATGCTGGGGCTCCTTTTCATCTTTTCATCGTCAAAAGGAGGACATGGCGAGACAGCGCAGTTCGTGCCATCTTCTTTCATGGATACACACTATTCGGATGCCATTCGTAGTTTGTGCAGGAATGACATCGTTTTAAGGATCATTGCATGACCCAACGACAAGTAATCAACGCTTCGGTCAGTCCCAAAGGCAGCCTGGAAACACTCTCCCAAAGGGAAGTCCAGCAACTGAGCGAAGCCGGCTCCGGCAGTACCTACAACATCTTCCGCCAATGCGCCCTGGCCATCCTCAACACCGGCGCCCACGTCGACAACGCCAAAACCATCCTCGAAGCCTACAAGGACTTCGAAATCCGCATTCACCAGCAAGACCGCGGCGTACGCCTGGAACTGCTGAACGCCCCGGCCGACGCTTTCGTCGATGGCGAAATGATCGCCAGTACCCGTGAAATGCTGTTCAGCGCCCTGCGCGACATCGTCTACACCGAAAGCGAACTCGACAGCCAGCGCATCGATCTGAGCACCTCGCAGGGCATCAGCGACTACGTGTTCCACCTGCTGCGCAATGCCCGCACCCTGCGCCCCGGCGTCGAACCGAAGATCGTGGTGTGCTGGGGCGGCCATTCGATCAATACCGAAGAATACAAATACACCAAGAAAGTCGGCCACGAACTGGGCCTGCGCAGCCTGGACGTCTGCACCGGCTGCGGTCCCGGCGTGATGAAAGGCCCGATGAAAGGCGCCACCATCGCCCACGCCAAGCAGCGTATCCATGGCGGGCGTTACCTGGGCCTGACGGAACCGGGGATTATCGCCGCCGAGGCGCCGAACCCGATCGTCAACGAACTGGTGATCCTGCCGGACATCGAAAAACGCCTGGAAGCCTTCGTCCGCGTCGGCCACGGCATCATCATCTTCCCGGGCGGCGCCGGTACGGCCGAGGAATTCCTGTACCTGCTCGGCATCCTGATGCACCCGGGCAACAAGGGCCTGCCCTTCCCGGTCATCCTCACCGGGCCGAAACATGCCGCGCCGTACCTGGAGCAACTCGATGCCTTCGTCGGCGCAACCCTGGGCGAAGGCGCCAAACAGCACTACCAGATCATCATCGACGATCCTGCAGAAGTCGCCCGGCAAATGACCCAGGGCCTCAAGGCGGTCAAACAGTTCCGCCGCGAACGCAACGACGCCTTTCATTTCAACTGGCTGCTGAAAATCGACGAAGGCTTCCAGCGTCCGTTCGACCCGACCCATGAAAACATGGCCAACCTCAAACTCAGCCGTGACCTGCCCCCGCACGAACTGGCTGCCAACCTGCGCCGCGCGTTCTCCGGTATCGTTGCCGGCAACGTCAAGGACAAGGGCATTCGCCTGATCGAACAACACGGCCCGTACCAGATCCGTGGTGACGCGGCGGTCATGCAGCCGCTGGATCAACTGCTCAAGGCCTTCGTCGCCCAGCACCGGATGAAACTGCCGGGCGGCGCGGCCTACGTGCCTTGCTACCAAGTGGTTGCCTGAGTTGCTGCTTCTGTAGGAGCGAGCACGCTCGCGATGGACGCCAACGATGACGCTGGGTGCCTGATGCCCCGCGGCGTTCTCGGGTCTTTCGCGAGCATGCTCGCTCCTACAGGAAGCCATACCTGCGAATAACAAAGGGATTCACTGATGGACCACGTCAACCACATCCTGATCGTCGACGATGATCGCGAGATTCGCGAATTGGTCGGCAATTACCTGAAGAAGAACGGTATGCGCGCCACCGTCGTGGCCGACGGCCGGCATATGCGCAGCTTTCTGGAAGCCAACCAGGTCGATCTGATCGTGCTGGACATCATGTTGCCCGGTGACGATGGCCTGGTCCTGTGCCGTGAACTGCGTTCGGGCAAGCACAAGGCCACGCCGATTCTGATGCTCACCGCACGCAACGACGAAACCGACCGAATCCTGGGCCTGGAAATGGGTGCCGACGACTACCTGACCAAACCATTCGCCGCCCGTGAACTGTTGGCACGAATCAATGCGGTGCTGCGCCGAACCCGGATGCTCCCGCCCAACCTGCTGATCACCGAAAGCGGCCGGATGCTCGGCTTCGGGCGCTGGCGCCTGGACACCACTGCCCGTCATTTGCTGGACGAAGACGAAACGCTGGTGGCCCTCAGTGGTGCCGAATACCGTCTGCTGCGAGTGTTTCTCGATCATCCGCAACGGGTCCTGAGTCGCGACCAATTGCTCAACCTGACCCAGGGTCGCGACGCCGACCTGTTCGACCGCTCCATCGACCTGCTGGTGAGCCGCCTGCGCCAGCGATTGAAGGATGACTCTCGGGAACCTCTCTACATCAAGACCGTACGCAGTGAGGGCTACGTGTTTTCCTATCCGGTGCAAATGCTCGACGAAAAGACATGATTGGCGGATCGTCACTGAAAACAGACCGCCTCTCATCTGCCTTCAGCCCCCCTGTAAATCCTCATCTCTGACGTAAAAGCCCCGGAGATTGTCCGGGACAGTAGCATTGTGCCTGTAATAAGATCGGCGCTTCATTTCTTCAAGGACGATTCATGAAGCGCTTTGCCGGTTGCCTGCTGTATGTCCTGGCGTTGAATGTGCAGGCAGCCGATCTGAACCTGCTGACCGACAACCACCCTCCCCTGCATTTTCAGCAAAATGGCCAACTGGTGGGGTTCGGTGTGGACGTGGTGCAGGCCCTGGCCGAACGCACCGGTGATCACGTGAATCTGCAGCAGGTACCTTTGTTACGCGCCTTGCGGGTGGCCGGCACGGAACCGGCCACCGGGGTCTTCACCGTTTTGCGCACCCCTGAACGGGAAACCCAGTACCAGTGGGTCGGGCCCTTGCTGGACGTGGAAACCGCCTTGTATTGCGCCGACAGCAGCCGACCACCGGTCCACAGCCTGTCGCAAGCGGCGGGCATTGGCCGGATCGTTGTCCCGCGCAAATGGCTGATCTACAGCTACTTGCAACAGCAGGGTCTGACCAACCTGTACGGCGTCGCTTCGCCCGAACAAATGATGCGCCTTGCCCGCATGGGCCGCACGGACTACGTGGTGTCCGACACGCTGTCCATCGCTACCCTGGCCCGGGAAGAAGGCCTGGCGCCGAGCCAGTTGCATTACCAGATGCCCTTGATGCAGCGAGGCAGTTACATCGCCTTTTCCTTGCAGACCGATGGGCGCCAGGTCGCACGCTGGCAGGAGGCGCTGGATGAGATGGCCCGCGACGGGCGCCTTGAAAAGATCAAGCAGCGCTGGCTCAGCAACACCACGCCGCGTTGAGCCAGCGGCCTCGGTCAGATCTGCATTCCCCCCTCACCCACAGACCGGCAAGGCTTTTCCATCGTCAGGACTGCTGCACCAGACGTGCTGCCAGCGCCTTGGCCTGACTCGCCACATCCGTCACCGCCGTGCTCTCCCACCATATCCCGCGCAGCGGTGGCCCCATGGCGAACAGCCGTCCGGCGGCGCGGCCATGGGCATCCAGCACCGCACCATCGACCTCGGCGGCAATTCCCAGCGCCAGCGGTCCCGGTTTTATCAGCCCACGCGACAACAGTTGTTGTGGCAGCGGCCGGGCGACCCGCCGCCAGTCGTACTCGATACCGCTGGAATTGATCAGGGCTGCACCCGTGACCACCGTGGTCCGAGTCTCGCCACGACGTCGAATCCTGATGCTGACCTCGCCATTGACCGAAGGCTCGATCCCCTTGAACGACGCCGCCTGAATCCGCAACCGTCCTTGCTCGTGCAAGCGTGCCACCAGTTCGGCGCTCAACGGTGGCGAACGATGGTGGTGGCTTTCCCACCAAGGCCGCACATGGCGCACGAACTGACGTCGTTGCACATCGGTGGCCTGGTGCCAAAGGCGACCGATGTGCGCGCGCACGGTGTCCAGCGGCGCTTGCCAGTCGATGCCCTGGGCGATGGCGTCGCGACACTGCCGGCGCAATGCACGCACCAACTGACGAGGGCTGCGGATGGCGTGATCTTCTGCGAGGAAATCCGCCCAGGCCGGCGGTTGGCGTCGCACGTGAGGCAGCAGGCCGTGGCGGGAAAACACTTCGATCGGTCCACGATGCCCTGCCTGCTCCAGCGACACCACCGCATCGACCATGGTCAGGCCCGAGCCAATGATCAGCACCGTCGATTGCGGATCGAGCTGCTGCATGGTGGATACGTCCCAGGGATCGAGCGCTGCCGCGTTCAAGCCGCTGGATACGGTTTGCGGCGTGCGCGCGGCGGCATACATCCCGGTGGCCAACACGGCATGGGCACCCTGCAACATCCGGCCGTCGCTCAGGGTCAGGCGCACCGAATCCGCCTCGGTCTGCAGATCCACCACTTCGGCCTGCACGTGTTCGACCGTCGAACCGATCGACGCCCCTACGGCCTGAGCCTCGGCCAGGCGCTGCTGCACGTATAGACCGAAGAGTCCCCGAGGCGGGAACAGTTCGCTGACCGGTACATGCTGTTGATCCGACTCCGGCCAGCCGCCAGCGGCGATGTATTCGCTCAACCATTGAGTCAGGTCGTCGGCGTTGTCCGGATCGACACTCATGCGTGCCGCATTGCCATTGAGCGTGTGGCCCAACTCCACGGCACTGTAGGCCTCGCCCCGGCCGAGTTCGGCACGGGGTTCAATCACCAACACCTGGCGACGACCCGGCAGGCGCAATAACTGCGCCGCCAGCATCGCGCCGCTGAGGCCGCCGCCGACGATCAGGATGTCCGCGTGACGGATGGCGTCGTTCGCCTGTCCGATTCCGGTTTCGCTCATGCCGTTCTCACTGCTCTATCTATCCGGGTAAACATCAGGTCCGTTCCTTGAACACCAGATTAATCGTTTGTCTCGCCATCGGGGAATCCGCTTGAAACCTTCATGCAGACACCACTTGCCTGCCCTTCTGACGCAACCCCGCGAGATCACGGTAGCCGCTGCCCGGATGAGTCGCCGGTAGTCCCGGCCCTTCCCCAAACAGCTTTTCACGCAGCGTGCCGGGTGCATATTCGGTCTTGTATGCACCGCGCTTTTGCAGCTCCGGCACCAGCAGGTCCACGGCGTCGATGAAAGTTTCGTGGGTCAGAGCATAAGCCAGGTTGAAGCCATCCACATCGGTGTCTTCGACCCACTCCTGCAGCAGATCGGCGACGGTTTCCGGGCTGCCGACGAACAGCGGGCCAAAGCCGCCGATCCCGACCCAGTCCGCCAGCTCACTGGGCGTCCAGACCTTGTTCGGGTCCGCCGTGGAGAACGCCTCCACCGCCGATTGAATGGCATTGGTGTGCACATGCTTGAGCGGTTCATCGGGCTTGAAACGGCTGAAATCGATGCCGGTCCAGCCGGAAATCAGCGCCATCGCACCTTCATAACTGACCCAGCTTTTATATTCCTCGAACTTGGCCTTGGCCTTGGCATCGGTCTCGCCAAGAATCACCGTTTGCAGGTTGAAAATCAGCACCTTCGACGGATCGCGCCCGGCCTGTGCCGCACGGCGGCGGATATCGGCCACGGTTTTCTTGAGCAGCACCTTTGACGGCGCGGCAACGAACACGCACTCGGCATGTTCGGCGGCGAACTGCTTGCCGCGACTGGACGCACCGGCCTGATAGAGCACCGGCGTGCGCTGCGGCGAGGGTTCGCAGAGGTGAATGCCCGGCACCTGGAAGTGTTTGCCGACATGGCCGATTTCGTGGATTTTGCTCGGATCGCTGAAAATCCGGCGCTCGCGGTCGCGCAGGATGGCGCCCTCTTCCCAGCTGCCTTCCCAAAGCTTGTAGCAAACCTCGAGGTATTCCTCGGCGAAATCGTAACGGGCATCGTGTTCGGTCTGCGCTTGCTGGCCGATATTCCTGGCGCCGCTCTCCAGGTACGAAGTGACGATATTCCAGCCGGCGCGCCCCTTGGTCAGGTGATCGAGGGTCGACAGGCGCCGGGCGAAGGGGTACGGATGTTCGAACGACAGCGATGCCGTCAGGCCGAACCCCAGATGTTCGGTGACCAGCGCCATGGGCGGGATCAATTGCAGCGGATCGTTGACCGGAACCTGCGCCGCCTGGCGAATGGCCGCGTCGCCATTGCCGTTGTAGACATCGTAGATGCCCAGCACATCGGCAATGAACAAGCCGTCGAACTTGCCCCGCTCGAGGATTTTCGCAAGGTCGGTCCAGTACTCCAGATCCTTGTACTGCCAGGAACGATCCCTGGGGTGCGCCCACAACCCCGGCGACTGATGGCCGACACAGTTCATGTCAAAAGCATTGAGTCGAATTTCACGGGCCATCAAACGGCTCCCTGCGCAGGTGGGGACAGGGTGTGAATCACGGGGGCGGTACGGGGGGGTTGAGCTTTGGCGGTCATGAGCCGACTCCAGGTCTGGGTATATGCCCCAACGCTTTGCAGGAGTCATGCCTGGAGTTAAATTTCTTTTAATTCATATAGTTACTAAATAAACAGAGAAAACACCTGAAGTTATAAAACAGCAAACTGTTTATTCGGTGTTGGCCGGGCAACACTTCAGATCACCACATTTCGCACAAATCGCACCGCCACCGGCCCATCGTTGCGATAGCTGTGAGGCTGATTACTGGCGAACATATAGAACTCACCGGCGGCGATCCGGTGGGGTGTGTCGCCGATCACCAGGGTCAGGCAACCTTCGAACACATAGAACTGTTCGCTCCAGCCATCGGCATCCGGTTGCGACGGATAAACCTCTCCCGGTTGCAGGCACCATTCCCACTGCTCCACTTCACGGGTGGCAGTGGCCCTGGACAGCAGCACGGCCTTGCTGCCCGCAATCGTACCTGCCCAGGCCAGTTCATTGATGCGGCTGTGGTCTCGCACATCGGGGGCCTGGATCAGATCGCTGAACGCCACATCCAGCGCCTCGGCCACGCGGTCGAGCGTCGTCAGGCTGACATTTTTTTCCCCGGCCTCGATGGCCACCAGCATCCGGCGGCTGACACCGGATTTTTCCGCCAGGGCGGTCTGGCTCATATCGGCGGCATGACGCAGACGACGAACGTTCTGACTGACGTGTTGCAGGACTGAAGCCCGTTGCGCGGAATCTTTGTGCACTATATTGCTCACTTGAGGGTATTGCGCAGTATACTGCACAACTTCCGGCGCATTGTGCGTCGCCCCCAAGGTAGTGCGCAAGATCATGACGTCGGTCAATTCATCCCGGGCTTCTTCCCCCTTCCTGCGACTGAGCAAGGCCGAGTGCGTGCTGGTGCTGATCACCGTGGTCTGGGGCGGCACCTTTTTGCTGGTCCAGCACGCGATGACCGTCAGCGGGCCGATGTTCTTTGTCGGCCTGCGCTTTGCCGCAGCCGCGAGCATCGTTGCCCTGTTCTCCTGGCGCAGCCTGCGGGAATTGACCCTGCTCGAACTCAAGGCCGGTGCTTTCATCGGCGTGGCGATCATGCTCGGTTACGGTTTGCAGACCGTTGGCCTGCAAAGCATTCCCAGCAGCCAGTCGGCGTTCATTACGGCGTTGTACGTGCCGTTCGTACCGTTGCTGCAATGGCTGGTACTGGGCCGTCGGCCGGGATTGATGCCCAGCATCGGGATCATGCTGGCCTTCACCGGCCTGATGTTGCTGTCGGGACCTTCAGGCGCATCGTTCAACTTCAGCCCCGGTGAAATCGCCACCCTGATCAGCGCCATCGCCATTGCCGCGGAAATCATTCTGATCAGCACCTTCGCAGGAAAGGTCGACGTCAAACGAGTGACTGTTGTGCAACTGGCGACCACATCGCTGCTATCGTTCCTGATGGTGGTGCCGACCCAGGAACGGATACCGGACCTGTCGTGGTTGCTGCTGTGCAGCGCGCTGGGCCTGGGCGCGGCGAGCGCGGCCATCCAGGTGGCCATGAACTGGGCGCAGAAGAGTGTCTCGCCAACCCGTGCAACGTTGATTTACGCCGGCGAACCGGTATGGGCCGGGATTGTCGGGCGCATCGCCGGGGAACGCTTGCCGGCCATTGCGTTGCTGGGTGCCGGGCTGATTGTGGCGGCCGTGATTGTCAGCGAGTTGAAGACCAAGGGTAAGGCGGCTCTGGTTGAGGAAGAACGGGAGCAAGAGGCGCAGGGTTGAATCCAATGATTTGTAGCGTTTAACCGATCGTTGGCTGTAGGCATCAGGCTCGCCGGCGAAGAACGATTACACCGTTCTGACAGATGCACCGAGGTGTCTTGTTCGCCTGTAGGAGCCAGGCTTGCCCGCGAACAACGATGACGCGGTGTGCCAGTTACACCGCGGTACCTGGTTCGCCGTAGGAGCCAGGCTCGCCGGCGAAGAACGATGACGCGGTATAGCAGGCACACCGCAGCGCATGGTTCGCGGGCAAGCCTCGCTCCTACAGGACGAACAACGAAGACGCAGTGTGTCAGTTACACCGGAGGCGTCAGATTTGCTGAAACAATGTTAAACAAGATTTTTCCGTCTACCTTGTAGGATTCTGCGACAGCTTGGCGTTTGGTGATCCGGGAGCTGGCACGTATGATGCTTCACAAACTTCCGCAGATTAGAAGCCTATGTCCCTGATAGTACTGCTGCTTCTACCTTTCCTGGGTAGTTGTCTGGCCGCCTTGCTGCCGCACAACGCACGCAACTCCGCATCGCTGCTGGCTGGCCTGATCGCCTTGATCGGCACCATTCAGATCGCACTTCTTTACCCGCAGATCGCCCATGGCGGCGTCATCCGTGAAGCATATTCCTGGCTGCCGAGCCTGGGCGTGAACCTTGTCCTGCGCCTGGACGGTTTCGCCTGGCTGTTTTCGATGCTGGTACTGGGGATCGGCACCCTGGTCTCCCTGTACGCCCGTTACTACATGTCGCCGGATGACCCGGTGCCGCGCTTCTTTGCCTTTTTCCTGGCGTTCATGGGTGCGATGCTTGGGGTGGTGATTTCCGGCAACCTGATCCAGATCGTGTTTTTCTGGGAGCTGACCAGTCTCTTCTCGTTCCTGCTGATCGGTTACTGGCACCACCGCGCCGATGCGCGGCGCGGCGCCTACATGGCGTTGATGGTCACGGGCGCAGGTGGTCTGTGCCTGCTGGCGGGGGTCTTGCTGCTCGGCCATGTGGTTGGCAGCTATGACCTGGACAAGGTCCTGGCCGCCGGCGACCTGATTCGCGCACATGCCCTCTACCCCATCCTGCTGCCCCTGATCCTGATCGGCGCACTGAGCAAAAGCGCACAATTCCCCTTTCATTTCTGGCTACCCCATGCCATGGCCGCACCCACGCCGGTCTCGGCGTACCTGCATTCGGCAACCATGGTCAAGGCCGGGGTTTTCCTGCTGGCGCGACTCTGGCCGTCGTTGTCGGGCAGCGAAGAATGGTTCTACATCGTCAGCGGCGCCGGGGCTTGTACCCTGTTGCTGGGTGCCTATTGCGCGATGTTCCAGAACGACCTCAAGGGTCTGCTGGCCTACTCGACCATCAGCCACCTGGGCCTGATTACCTTGCTGCTGGGCTTGAACAGCCCGCTGGCTGCCGTCGCGGCCGTGTTCCACATCCTCAACCACGCGACCTTCAAGGCGTCGCTGTTCATGGCCGCCGGCATCATCGACCACGAAAGCGGCACCCGCGATATCCGCAAGCTCAGCGGCCTGGTCAAGCTGATGCCGTTCACCGCCACCCTGGCCATGGTCGCCAGTGCCTCCATGGCCGGCGTGCCGTTGCTCAATGGCTTCCTGTCCAAGGAAATGTTCTTCGCCGAAACCGTGTTCATCAACGCCACGGCCTGGATCGAAGCTACCTTGCCGATTGTCGCGACCATCGCCGGGACCTTCAGCGTTGCCTATTCCCTGCGTTTCACCGTGGACGTGTTCTTCGGGCCAGCGGCCACCGACCTGCCACACACACCGCACGAGCCACCGCACTGGATGCGTGCGCCTGTCGAGCTGCTGGTGTTCACCTGCCTGGTGGTCGGGATTTTCCCGGCCCAAGTGGTCGGCCCGTTGCTAGCCGCTGCAGCGCTGCCTGTCGTTGGCGGAACCTTGCCTGAATACAGCCTGGCCATCTGGCACGGCCTGAACGCACCGATGATCATGAGTCTGATCGCCCTGTCCGGCGGCACTCTGCTCTACCTGTTGCTGCGCAATCAGTTCAAGCACGGGCGCTTCGTCCATCCTCCGCTGGTTGGCCGACTCAATGGCAAGCGCCTGTTCGAACGCAGCCTGGTGATCAAGATGCGCCTGGCCCGGCGCCTGGAGCAGTTGATCAGCACCCGGCGCCTGCAGACCCAGCTGTTTCTGATGGTACTCGCTGCCGTGCTGGCCGGTTTGATTCCGATGCTGCATGGCAGCCTGCACTGGGGCGACCGGCCGAAAATCCCGGGCTCGATCGTTTTCGTCATTCTCTGGCTGTTGGCCATTGCCTGTGCCCTGGGCGCAGCCTGGCAAGCCAAGTATCACCGTCTCGCTGCCCTGACCATGGTCAGTGTCTGCGGCCTGATGACCTGCGTGACCTTCGTCTGGTTTTCCGCGCCGGACCTGGCGCTGACGCAACTGGTGGTCGAAGTGGTGACCACGGTCCTGATCCTGCTGGGTCTGCGCTGGTTGCCTCGACGCATCGAAGAGGTATCGCCGCTGCCGAGCAGTCTGCGCAAGGCGCGTATCCGGCGTCTGCGCGACCTGTTGCTGTCGACAGTGGTCGGTGGCGGCATGGCGCTGCTGGCCTACGCGATGCTGACCCGGCAGACACCGAACGACATCTCCTCCTTCTACCTGAGCCGCGCCCTGCCCGAAGGCGGCGGCAGCAACGTGGTCAACGTGATGCTGGTGGACTTCCGTGGTTTCGACACCCTGGGTGAAGTCACCGTGCTGGTGGCGGTGGCGCTGACCGTGTACGCCCTGCTGCGCCGCTTCCGGCCGCCGAAAGAGAGCCTGCAGTTGCCGGCCCAACAGCGCCTGCTCGCACCCGATGTAGTCACCGATCTGGTCAACCCGCGCCACGCCAGCGACACCGCGCTGGGTTTCATGATGGTGCCGGCGGTGCTGGTACGACTGTTGCTGCCGATTGCCCTGGTGGTGTCGTTCTACCTGTTCATGCGCGGGCACAACCAGCCCGGCGGCGGTTTTGTCGCGGGATTGGTGATGTCGGTGGCGTTCATCCTGCAATACATGGTCGCCGGTACCCAATGGGTCGAAGCGCAAATGAGCCTGCGACCGTTACGCTGGATGAGCACCGGCCTGTTGTTCGCCACGGTCACCGGCCTTGGTGCGATGGCCGTCGGCTATCCATTCCTGACCACGCATACCTGGCATCTGGACGTGCCGTTGCTGGGCGATATTCACCTGGCCAGCGCACTGTTCTTCGATGTCGGCGTCTACGCGGTGGTGGTCGGCTCGACGCTGCTGATCCTGACGGCGCTCGCCCACCAATCGGTCCGCGGCCATAAAACCGCAGCCCAGCCCAAACCCGTCGCCATCAAGGAGAGCGTCTGATGGAAGAAGTCATCGCAATCGCCATCGGTGCCCTGGCCGCGTCCGGCGTCTGGTTGATTCTGCGTCCACGGACGTTCCAGGTGGTCATGGGGCTGTGCCTGCTGTCGTATGGCGTCAATCTGTTCATCTTCAGCATGGGCAGCCTGTTCATCGGCAAGGAGCCCATCATCAAGGACGGCGTGCCGCAGGATCTGCTGCATTACACCGACCCGCTGCCACAGGCGCTGGTATTGACCGCGATCGTCATCAGCTTCGCCATGACTGCCTTGTTTCTGGTGGTATTGCTGGCCTCCCGGGGCCTGACCGGCACCGACCACGTGGATGGCCGGGAGCCTAAGGAATGAATGCAATGACGCACCTGATCGCCGCGCCGATCCTGCTGCCGCTGCTGAGCGCTGCGATCCTGTTGATGCTCGGCGAGAAACACCGGCCGCTCAAGGCCCGGATCAACCTGCTCTCCAGCCTGTTGGGGCTGGGCATCTCGCTGCTGTTGTTGCAATGGACGCAAACCACGGGCGTGCCCGGCTCCATCGGCGTGTACCTGCCGGGCAACTGGCAAGTCCCCTTCGGGCTGGTGCTGGTGGTTGATCGCCTCTCGGCGCTGATGCTGGTGCTGACCGGCATTATCGGGGTCAGCGCACTGCTGTTCGCCATGGCCCGCTGGGACAGCGCCGGCTCGAGTTTCCACGCCTTGTTCCAGATTCAGATGATGGGGCTTTACGGCGCATTCCTCACCGCCGACCTGTTCAACCTGTTCGTGTTCTTCGAAGTGCTGCTGGCGGCCTCCTACGGCCTGATGCTGCACGGATCCGGCCGGGCGCGGGTTTCGTCGGGACTGCATTACATCTCGATCAACCTGCTGGCCTCGACCCTGTTCCTGATCGGTGCGGCGCTGATCTATGGCGTCACCGGCACCCTGAACATGGCTGATCTGGCGCAGAAAATCCCCCTGGTGCCACCAGCCGATCGCGGTCTGCTGCACGCCGGCGCGGGCATTCTGGCGGTGGCCTTCCTGGCCAAGGCCGGCATGTGGCCGCTGAACTTCTGGCTGGTGCCGGCGTACTCCTCGGCAAGCGCGCCGGTGGCGGCCCTGTTCGCAATCATGACCAAGGTCGGCGTCTACACCTTGCTGCGCCTGTGGACCTTGCTGTTCTCCGCACAGGCCGGCGCGTCGGCTTACTTTGCAGGTGACTGGTTGATCTACGGCGGCATGGCCACCCTGATCTGCGCCGCCGTGGCGATCATCAAGGCACAACGCCTGGAACGCATGGCCAGCCTGAGCATCCTGGTGTCGGCGGGGATTCTGCTGTCAGCCATCGGTTTCGCCCAGCCCAACCTGATCGGCGCTTCACTGTTCTATCTGGTCAGCTCGACCCTGGCCTTGAGCGCGCTGTTTCTGTTGGCCGAGTTGATCGAACGCTCGCGGTTGGTCAACGAAATCCCGCTGGAGGATGAAAACGAGATGCTGCCACGGCCGCTCGAATCTTTACCTCCGGTCAAGGGCACCAACCTCGACGATGACCAGAAAGCCATGGTCGGCCAGGTGATTCCCTGGACCATGGCGTTCCTGGGCTTGAGCTTCATTGCCTGCACCCTGCTGATCGTCGGCATGCCACCGCTTTCCGGATTCATCGGCAAACTCGGCCTGCTCAATGCCCTGCTCAATCCGTTGGGTCCGGGCAATGGCAGCGATGCACCGATATCGAATGCGGCGTGGGGCTTGCTGGTGCTGTTGATTCTCTCCGGGCTGGCCTCGCTGATGTCTTTTGCGCGCCTGGGCGTGCAGCGTTTCTGGACGCCGGCCGAACGCCCCTCTCCGGTACTGCGGCGGCTCGAATGCGTGCCGATTTTTCTGCTGCTGGGTCTGAGCATTGCGCTGACGTTCAAGGCCGAACCCTTGATGCGCTACACCCAGGCGGCGGCCGATGCCTTGAGCAACCCGCAGCAATATGTGATGGCCGTGCTTGGCACTCGTACAGTGCCGAATCCGCAAGCCGCCAGCGTACTGTCGGAGGTGCATCCATGAAGCGACTGTTTCCTGCGCCATGGCTTTCGCTGGCCCTGTGGCTGTTGTGGCTGGTGCTGAACCTGTCGATGAGCCCCGGCAACTTGCTGCTGGGGGCTGCGCTGGGGTTCGTTGCCCCCCTGATGATGCGCAAATTGCGACCATTGCCGATTCGCATTCGCCGACCGGGTGTGATCCTGCGCCTGCTGCTGGTGGTCGGCCGTGACGTGCTGTTGTCCAATCTCGCCGTGGCCTTTGGTGTGCTCAATGCCGGCCGCCGGCCACCGCGCTCGCGTTTCATCAAGGTGCCGCTGGACCTGCGCGATGCCAACGGCCTGGCGGCGCTGTCGATGATTTGCACCGTGGTGCCCGGCACGGTCTGGTCGGAACTGGCGCTGGACCGCAGCATCTTGTTGCTGCACGTTTTCGATCTGGGTGACGAGGCGCCGTTCATTGAACATTTCAAGACGACGTACGAACGCCCGTTGATGGAGATATTCGAATGAACGCGCTGTTATCGAACGCGATCCTGCTGAGCCTGTTCCTGTTTGCCGTGGCGATGATCCTGACCCTGATTCGCCTGTTCAAGGGGCCGTCGGCCCAGGACCGGGTATTGGCCCTGGACTACCTGTACATCGTGGCGATGCTGATGATGCTGGCCCTGGGCATTCGCTATGCCAGTGACACCTATTTCGAAGCCGCGCTGCTCATTGCCCTGTTCGGCTTCGTCGGCTCTTTTGCCCTGGCGAAATTCCTGCTGCGCGGCGAGGTGATCGAATGAATGCCCAACTGCCTCTGTGGGTGGAAATATCGGTGGCACTCCTGCTGGTCGTCGGCAGCCTGTTTGCGCTGATCGGCGCCATCGGCCTGCTGCGGATGAAGGATTACTTCCAGCGCATGCACCCGCCAGCCCTGGCCTCGACGTTGGGCGCCTGGTGCGTGGCCCTGGCCTCGATCATCTACTTTTCTGCGCTCAAGTCCGGCCCGGTGCTGCATGCCTGGCTCATCCCGATCCTGCTGGCGATCACCGTACCGGTGACCACCTTGCTGCTGGCCCGGGCGGCACTGTTCCGCAAGCGCATGGCCGGTGACGATGTCCCGGCGGAGATCAGCAGCCGGCGCACGGAAAGCGGGAGTTAGATTCGCGATCCGTGTTGATCGGACCGGCCTCCTCGCCCCGTAGGAGCCAGGCTTGCCGGCGAAGAACGATGACGCGGTACAGCAGATAATTCGCGGCGCCTGGTTCGCCGTAGGAGCCAGGCTTGCCGGCGAAGAACGATTACGCGGTACAGCAGATAATTCGCGGTGTCTGGTTCGCGGGCAAGCCTCGCTCCTACAGGCGAAGAACGATAACGCGGTACAGCAGATAATTCGCGGCGTCTGGTTCGCCCGTAGGAGCCAGGCTTGCCGGCGAAGAACGATTACGCGGTACGGCAGATCATTCGCGGTGTCTGGTTCGCCCGTAGGAGCCAGGCTTGCCGGCGAAGAACGATAACGCGGTACGGCAGATCCTTCGCGGTGTCTGGTTCGCCCGTAGGAGCCAGGCTTGCCGGCGAAGAACGATAACGCGGTACGGCAGATAAATCGCTGCACCTGGTTCACCGTAGGAGCCAGGCTTGCCGGCGAAGAACGATGACACGGTATGGCAGATTTTTCGCGGTGCCTGGTTCGCGGGCGAGCCTCGCTCCTACAGGCGAAGAACGATGACGCGGTGCAACAGATAAATCGCGGCGCCTGGTTCGCCGTAGGAGCCAGGCTTGCCGGCGAAAAACGATGACGCGGTGCAACAGATAAATCGCGGTGCCTGGTTCGCGGGCAAGTCGGATCGCCGCCCACTCGCTCCTACAGGCGAAGAACGATGACGCGGTACAGCAGATAATTCGCAGTGCCTGATTCGCGGGCCAACCTCAAGCCCACGCCACCGCCAGCAACCCGCTCCCCAACAGCACACACAACGGTGAATAGACCCAGGTATCCCATCGGGCAAACCTGGAGTCTTTGACCTCCTTGAAAAATCCCATCAGGTCCGAATCGCCAATGGCCCGGGCAAACAGGAGCGTCGCAACGGTGCTGATCACCCACTGCAGCGCCTGATGATGCACCTGCGGCAGCCACCAGCCGACACGCAGACAGACCAACAAGGCAATCGCCAACAGCCCCCCAGCCACCAGAAAAGTGATCCAGCCCTGCGGCTTGAAGGCGGGCTGTAACTGCACTTCGCCTTCCACCGGCACTTGCGGCACGGCCACCACCGTTGCCCATTCGCCTCCCAACGCCCAATACACGTGAACCAGACTAATCGCTGCAAACATCGTCACCAGCCATTGAGCCAACGCAAAGGTCATGGTTGCAGATCCTTGGATGTGATTTGGTCAGAGACATCCTAGTCGGCAATTTCCCGAGTGCACGACCGGTCGGCGGAGCGTCGGGTCGGCTTCAAAAGCAAAAGCAAAACCTTCGTCGGTTCGCCGACCGAAGGTGATTTCAAATGCAACGCATTACTTCAATTCGGCCGAGACTTTATCGGCCACCTCCTTGGGCACCCAGGCCTTCCACACATCCGGGTACTGCTTCATGAACGCCTCGGCCGCCTGACGGGGCGGCGTGTGTTTTTCACTCATGTCGGCCAGGGCCTTGTTCAACGGATCGATGGGGAAATCGACCTTGGTGAAGAATTCGGCAATCTGCGGGTACTGTTTCTGGAAAGGCGTGGACACGCCGATGGACAGCTTCGAGGCCAGCGAGCGGGTGGGCTTCGGATTGGGGTTGTCGGCGTCGGTCAGGGTTTTCCAGGCCTCGGCATCGAATGGCGGCTCTTGCAGTTGAATCAGCTTGAAGCGCCCGAGCAGCGGCGTGGGTGACCAGTAATAGAAGAGCACCGGTTTGCCCCGGCGAATCGATGAGCTGATTTCCGCATCCAGCGCCGCACCCGATCCACTGCGGAAGTTCACATAGCTGTCGTCCAGCCCATAAGCCTTGAGCTTCTGCTTGTTGACCACTTCCGAGGTCCAGCCGATGGGGCTGTTGAGAAAACGCCCCTTGTTGGGGGCTTCGGGGTCCTTGAACACGTCCTTGTACCTGGGCAGGTCGCTGACGCTGCGCAGCTCCGGCGCCATCGGCTTGATGCCTTTGGCTGCATCGCCCTTGATCACGTACTCCGGCACCCACCAGCCTTCGGTGGCGCCCTTGACCGTATCGCCGAGGCTGACAACCTTGCCTTCGGCCTCGGCCTTGACCCACACCGGGCTGCGCCCTGCCCACTCTTCACCGATGACCTGAATGTCGTTATTGGCCAGCGCGGTTTCCAGGGTGATGGTGGTGCCCGGCAAGGTATCGGTCGGCAAGCCGTAGCCCTTCTCGACAATGATCCTCAGGACATCGGTGATCAGGCTGCCGCTCTCCCAGTTGAGATCGGCGAAATGGATCGGCGTCTGCGCGGCCTGCACCGCGGCGGGTGACGCCAGCAAACCGCAAGTGGCGATGACCACCGCCAGCAACTGTCGAAAACCTTTCATGCTTTTGCACCTCGTGCTGTTCACAGCAATCGCAGGATGGCCTGGCAGAAGACCGCAAAGCCTCTGAAACAATCAGTCAACTGACTGTAGTAGAGGTTCCTGCTTTCGAGGGAGATGGATCAGTTTTCAGACGTTTGCTGCAAGCGTGCCAGTTCTCTTCTGACCATGCTGGCGTACTCCGCCGGGCGCAAGGTGTAAAGCTGTGACGCCACCCAGTTCAACCAGCCACCCTGCAGGACGGCCTTCTGCTCGAACAACCGCAGGGCCTCGGCCTGAGCGCTGGCCTGGTTCTGCTGATGAAAATCGGCGCGGGTCAGGCTCATTACTCGCTGGCCTTGAACGTCACCAGTTCGCCCTTGCGCCACTTGGCCGCCTTGGCGGTCACAGCTTTGAGTGTCTTGGTCAGGCCTTCCTGCAATTGCTGGTGAGCGGCGAATACCGTCACCGCGCTGTGACCTTCCTTGAACACGATGCCTTGGCCGTCGGCGGTGTTCACAAACGCGTAGTCACCCAGACCGTAGACCGTCAGCTTGATTTCACGAAACCTGATTTCCAGTTTTCCGCCTTCGCGGCTCGGCAGCACCGAGGCACTGAAATGATCGCCGACCTTGAGTTTGAGTCCCGGCTTGTCGTCCACCACCAGGGCCGATTCAGTGTCGATTTCGGCAACATAGATGCCTTCGGCATTTTGCTCGGTGATGTAAACGAAACGTGACTGAAACTGCTTGACCAGCTTTGCGCGCAAATCACCCAGCACGAACAAAGCATGCATATCGAGATTACTGACTGCCAAAGAACCATCCCCATATCTGAAAATAATGCCGTACGCATAAAAAGCGCGCAGCCGAAAAAAGCGGCAATGCCGAAGGTCAAACCCTGTAATCCCTGGTCAAGATCACTGAAGGAGCAGCGACCTCATGCAACATACGGCACGCGCAGGCTACTGGACGCTGTTGACCGCGTCTTGCCTGGTATTCGTCAAAAGTTGAAGGAAAATACCCTTCGTACTGCCAGAGAAATACGGACTATCAACTTCAGGAAAAAACTCTTGGAAAAAAGCACTTTTCTGACATATCGCCAGGCAAAAATTGCTTTAGATAAACATTGATCACCCGCTAGTGAGGGTGATTCTAGAGCAGCCATGCTCACCGAGACTACCCATCACCACGTACATACGTCGGTAAAACAACGAAAAGGACTTCATATGTGCACGCTGACACACTTTGCCCAGCCCCAGGCCCCCACACTGCACGCACGTCCGGAGGGGGTGCGATACCCCGCTCTTGAACCCCCGCCTCATGCCGCACCCAGGTTTCAGGTGATTCTGGCCGGCAATGCCTTTTTCCATATCAAGGAAATTTCCACCGGCCATGTAAGAGGTTTCAGAGGCGATCACAACGAAGCCTGCGCGCTGGCCCGCTCGTTTGAATCCCAGGGTTGAAGGGTGGCTTGAACGCTCTGTTCGCGCGAATGGCACTTTGAGTGCCCGTGCCCGGATTGGCGGTCTATGCTGACTTCTGTCTTCTACTTTCGTACGAACGATGAATCAGTGTTCCACTCAAATGGGGTGGAACCTGATTCATTTTTCGTATTCGCGCCCGAAACCTGCAAGGAGATGAAGATGGAATCCCCGACCCATGACTTGAAAGGTTTGTTCGACCAACTCGGCCTGGACTCGAACCAGAAGGCTATCGACCAGTTCATTGCCGACCATTCACCGCTGCCCGACAACAAGAAACTGATTGATGCCGAATTCTGGACGCCCCAACAGGCCGGGTTCCTGAAGGAACAGTTGCGTGAAGATGCCGACTGGGCGCGGGTCGTCGACGACCTGAACCTGCGCATGCATCAGTTGCACTGACGCCAGGTCAATGCAGGCTGCCAGGAGGTTGGGCGTTCAACTGTGCCAACCAGGCAGCCCTGCACTCCTCTGCCTCATCACGACTGGCGAATGCGGTGCCGCGGCGTTCGCCGTTCAGCAACACAACCCAACAGACACTCTGCCCCAGGGCGCGCAAACTGGCGGGTACGCCGGAGCCGATCATCACCGCGACATCTACTTTGCTTTGCATGATGCTCTTCGAACTCCGTTAGCTACCTAACTATATAGCTAGAGTAGAGCGTTCCGGACCGTAGAAACACCAACAAGTTTGCACAGCTTCATTGTCAAAACCGTAACAATCGCAAACGCCATGGTTGAAATGGTTCGCGGGCAAGCCTCGCTCCTACAAACGTGTTTATCGGGGGCTCTGCGGTCTGTACCCCAACCGCAACCCACCCCAATGCCGGCCCTTGAGCATGATCGGCACCGACAGGTCATGCATCAGCTCTCCCGTGTCGCGGGTGTAGGTTTGCAGCAACACCGCCTGTTGATGACTGCCGCAGCGAATCCCGGTGCGATCGGCGAATTTGCGCTTGGTGCGGTTCTGCGCGGTATCGACTTGCACATCGCCGGTCAGTGGCTGGCTGAAGACCTTGTTGTGAGTCGGCACATAGCCTTGCTGGGTACAGGCGATGGCGAACACCAGGCCTTCGTGCCGTTCCAGCATGGGTTCCTGGATCGCCGGCAGGACCTGATCGGTATAGCGGTCGAACCGTGTCTGGTATTTGGCCGGACTGGTTCCGGCGATCACCTGATAATTGCGATCGAACAGGTCGTCCAGGCTGATGCGCCCTGCGTCAATATCCGCTTCGAAACGCGCTGCGATCTGCCCAGCCCCCTGCCGGGCCAGGTCGTAGACACGCTGGTGATAGTCATCCAGCCCAACCTCGGCCAGACGCTCACTGATACTTTCGGCCTGACCTTCCATCGACACTGCCGCTTCGGCCAGGCGCCGGGTCTGTTGATCGCTGACGGCCAGATCGCTGCGCATCTGCTCGATGGCGTGAAACAGGCTGTCGAGTTGTTCGCGATTGATTTCAGTGCCGCGGGCGATTTCCCCGACCTGACTCTCGACGCTGGCCGCCAGCCGGGCGATGTCATCGAGGTGCTGTCCGGTGTTTTCCACCTGCTCGACGCCGGTATCGAGGTCACCGGACAATTGACGAATCTGCTCCACCACTTGCGCCGTGCGCTGCTGGATATCGGCCACCATTTCACCCACCTCGCCGGTCGCGGTGGCCGTGCGTGCGGCCAGACCGCGTACCTCGTCGGCCACCACCGCGAATCCGCGCCCATGCTCTCCAGCCCGTGCCGCTTCAATCGCCGCGTTCAACGCCAACAGATTCGTCTGGCTGGCGATGGACTGGATCACCAGTGTCACGCGCTGGATATCGTCGCTACGCACACTGAGGGCCTCGATCAGTTCGCGGCTGCCATTGGCCCGTTCGCTGAGCCGATGCATGCGCGCAATCGATTCGGCCAACTCACCACGACCGGCCGCTCCACTGCGATGCGCCTCGCTTGCAGCCGCCAGGGCATCGCGACTGAGGGACGCGGTCACCCGTTCAGTGGCGATCATTACTTGCGCGCTGTTGACGATTTGGGCCGCCGCATCGAGCTGCGATTGCAGCTTGTCCGCCAATTGCCTGACCGAAAAGGCCACACCGGCGGCAGACAGTGCGTTATGGCTGGTGATACAGGAAAGATCGCGGGTCAACGCCGTGAAAGCCCCCGACGTATCGGCCGTAACGGTTTGCTCGGCCGCGCGCGAGCGCAGTCGAGGCAACCAGATGATCAGCACGGCCAGTGGCAGGCTCACGTAAAGCGACCATTGCCCGAACGTCAAACCACAGAGCAACAGCATCAGGGCGATGCTTTGCAGCGTGGGTGTCAGCCAGCGATTGCCTGGCCACCTTAACGGTGCGGGCACAGCCGCCACCAGAGACTCTTCTCTCGACATCGTTGTCACCCCGCCCATCTTCTAATTGTTGTTTTCTCATTGAACGCCACCATAAGGCCATTATCCATGAGCCTTTAGTCGTGGTTCTTGCAGCGGATCAATAGAAGTGCGGGGATTTTATGCAGGCGTCAGAACGCAAAGATCGCAGCCTTCAGCAGCGCCTACCGGTTGATTTCAACGCGGGCAGGCAGTGCCGAAGGCTGCGATCTTTTCAAGGCAGCCGCCCCTGCAGGGGCTGCCTCAAGGAATCAGGCCTGACGCTGGTGCTTGTCGATCTGCTCGTGACGTTCTTGAGCTTCGATGCAGTATTTGGTGGTGGGGCTGATCAGCAGGCGCTTGAGGCCGATGGGCTCGCCGCTGTCATCGCACCAGCCGAAGCTGTCTTCCTTGATGCGTTCCAGGGCTTGTTCCAATTGAGGCAGCATGCGCTGGTCGCGATCGATGGCATTGACCAGCCAGGTGCGCTCTTCTTCCACAGAAGCCGCGTCAGCCGGATCGGCCGGGCTGTCCAGGCTTTCGATGGCGATGCGGTTCTGCTCGATGCGCTCATGGGTTTCGACTTTCATGTTCTGCAACAGCTCAGAGAAAAAAGCATGTTGCTCGGCATTCATGTAGTCATCCGCCGGCATCGCCAGCAACTTGTCCTTTGTCATTGATATCTCTATAAAAAAACGTGCATTAAGGCGAATAAGGGAGCGTTCCGGCGGACCTGGCAGGCCATCGGAAAGGCGCCGTTCATACCAAGCGCCACCCGGCACTCAATTTACGAGGGGCGGCAGTCTAAGGCCGACTGGAGGCCTCAGCAACTGAAAAGACAGCGAATTTGTCCGACAAGGCCTCGAAAATGCTCTATGGCAGGCATTGAGGCGCACATCGGAGTGCGTTTATAGCAAGAAATTCAATCCGGCGGTGCCCTATAGAAGACAAACGGCTGGGCGGCATCACCCCCGTTTGCAGGCCGGACGGTCTCGGCTAAGGTTGTCGTTCCCGAAACGGCCATCACAAGGAGCGGTTAAATGAAGCTGATCGGCATGCTGGATTCGCCTTATGTAAGACGTGTCGCCATTTCTGCAAAGTGCCTGGGCATCGAGTTGGCGCATGAATCGGTGTCGGTGTTCCGGACCTTCGAGCAATTCCAGCAGATCAACCCGGTGGTCAAGGCCCCGACCCTGGTGCTCGATGACGGCGAAGTGTTGATGGACTCGACACTGATCATCGACTACCTGCAAACGCTGGCCGACCCGCAGCGCAGCCTGATGCCGACGGGTATCGCGCAACGCCTGCGTTCGTTGCGCCTGATCGGCCTGGCGCTGGCCGCCTGTGAAAAATCGGTACAGCTTTATTACGAACGCAACCTGCGACCGGCCGAGATTCAATTCAAGCCCTGGGTCGAGCGGGTCGAGGGACAATTGGCCGCAGCCTACCAGGCACTGGAGCAGGCGCTGAACCAGCAACCACTGGCAACCGACGGTTCCATTGACCAGGCCGGTATCACCCTCGCCGTGGCATGGAGTTTTACCAATCTTGTGGTGCCGGATCAGGTGTCAAACGAGCGGTTTCCCGAAATTGCCGCATTCACCGCCTATGCCGAACAGCTTGAGGTGTTTGTCAGCACACCGATTGACTGAAAACCCTGTGCAAACCTGCATACAAAAACGCCGCTCCTGCCAAAGGCAGCAGCGGCGCTTTTGAACAACATCAGTGCATGAACAAGGCGATCAGGATAATGATCGGAATGGGTACGCCAAGAAAGAACAGCAGTAATGAACGCATGATGATTCTCCCGGGTTAGCGAATCGGGGTCGTGGTCACATAGGTGTCGGTTTCCAGATACACCACCGCATCCCGGCGGCGACCACCGAACGTCGCGGCAAGACTGGCGAAAAAGGCTCCGGCCAGTAACGCAACGAACATCCATAACGTGGTCCAGGCGGCGACTTTGGCGGCGGTGTCGGCCGCGTCCATTGCAGCCTGCTTGGCATCGGCGACGGTTTTCTGAGTACGGGCATAAACCTCATCGACTCGGCGCTCGGCATCTGCCTGGGTCAGGTTGGTTCGCTGCGCCACCAACTGCGCCAGATAAGCACGGTCTTCGGCCGACAGTTGTCCGTCATTCAAGGAGCGAACGAAGATACGAGTCACGGTGCCGCGCACCGCGTCATCGCTGACAGCCTCCGGACGCTCATCGCGAAACAGGCTGTCGATGAAGTAGCCGTACTGATCACTGTTTGTATTGGCGGCAGCCGTGCCCGCAGCTTCAGTGGCGGCACTTGCGGCGCCACCGATCATATGGGCACCGGCCTGCACCCCGCCGCCGACCATGCTGCCGACCGAACCGGCCACCAGCGTTGCCGTCACCAGGGTGGCGACACACCAGGCGAGAAAACCATGGGCGGTATCGCGAAAATAAACTTCATCGCCATGCATATACGCCCATTTCACCCGTAACCGCCCGGCGATATAACCACCCACACCGGACGCCGCGATTTGCGTGAAAGCCAGCCAGACAATCGTCGAAATGCCCAATCCCTTGGCACTGATGCCTTCATGGGCCCACGGCGACACCACCGAAAACCCAAGGCCGAAGCCCAGCAGCACCAGAATCAGCGACAAAGCCGCCGCAGCCGCAGCCCCGGCGAAAATGGCTCCCCAGGAAACCCCGGAGAGCGTCGTCGACTCATCCATGACGGGATAGAAACCCTCTGTGGATCTATTCATTGTTGTATCGCTCCAGGCAGAAAGAAGGTGTTACAACTCGTGGATCAGCCTTTGCAGTCACCGTGCCAGTCGCGAACTTGAGATAAATGGTTAAACTTCAGCAGGTTATAAAGATTGAACTTCCCGGCCTCATGCAAGATGCAATGAGAGGTCAGGTTCAGCGGGTTTTATGCATTGGCCCGTGCTTGAGTTATCCATGAACTTTTATTTAGAAAGCCTGTGATCATTTCTTGGCAAAATGCCGCACAACGTTGTGAACACTTAATCAGGCCAGCCCCATGACCCGCATCTTGACCATCGAAGACGACGCCGTGACCGCCCGGGAAATTGTCGCCGAACTCAGCAGCCACGGCCTCGAAGTCGACTGGGTCGACAATGGCCGCGAAGGTCTGGAGCGCGCGGTCAGCGGCAACTACGACCTGATCACGCTGGACCGCATGCTGCCGCAGCTCGATGGCCTGGCGATTGTCACCACGCTGCGCAGCAAGGGCGTGACCACACCGATCCTGATGATCAGCGCCCTCTCCGATGTCGACGAGCGCGTGCGCGGCTTGCGCGCCGGAGGCGACGACTATCTGACCAAGCCTTTTGCCACCGATGAAATGGCCGCCCGGGTCGAAGTGCTGCTGCGACGGCAGAACACCGTCGCCGCCCATGCCACCACCCTTCGGGTGGCGGACCTGGAGCTGAACCTGATCAGCCACGAAGCCAGCCGCGACGGTCAATTGCTCACGCTGCTGCCCACCGAATACAAGCTGCTGGAATTCCTGATGCGCAACACCGGGCAAATCCTCTCGCGCATGATGATTTTCGAAGAAGTCTGGGGCTATCACTTCGATCCCGGCACCAACCTGATCGACGTGCATATCGGCCGCCTGCGTAAAAAGATCGACCCGCCTGGCAATGTTCCACTGATTCGGACGGTGCGAGGCTCGGGTTATGTCATTGCCGAACCCGTCTAAGGGCTGGCGTTCCTCCAACAGTCGCCTGTTGGCGCTCTACAGTGCATTGTTCGTGGCCTGGAGCGGCATCCTCATGGGAGTCATGTATTACGAGGTGTCGGCCTACCTGGACAACCTGGCCAAACATTCGCTGATGCAACGTCAGCATCTGTTCTCGCGCTTTTCGGGCGAACAACTGGTGGACGCCCTCGCCGTCAGCATGGCGTTCGATATTCGGGGCATCGACGCCTACGGCCTGTTCGATGCGCGCCATCGATACCTCAGCGGCGCACTGGATCATATTCCCCGCGGTTTGCCGCTGGACGGCCAGATTCACATGCTGGCCGACTGCGTCGACTCCGACGATCCGACCCTGCCTGCCGACAGCTGCGATGCCGTCGCCACCCCGACCCGCGATGGCGGCTGGCTGGTGCTGGTGCGCGACAATGGTTCGCTGTTCGCCGTGACCCGGATCATTCTGCACGCCTTGTTCTGGGGCGTGACCCTGACCATATTGCCCGGCATTGTCGGCTGGCACCTGCTGCGCCGCCGACCGCTGCGGCGCATTCGCGCGATTCAGGCCAGCGCCGAAGCCATCGTCGCCGGCGACCTGACCCGGCGCCTGCCGCTGTCCAATCGCCGCGACGAACTGGACATGCTCGCCGCCATCGTCAACGCCATGCTTGAACGCATCGAGCGCCTGATGAACGAGGTCAAGGGCGTGTGCGACAACATTGCCCATGACTTGCGCACCCCATTGACCCGCCTGCGTGCCCAGCTCTATCGCATGCAGCAGCAAGCCGGCGACGGCTCGGCGCAAGCCATGCAACTGGACCTGGTGCTGGCCGAAGCCGATACGCTGATGGCACGTTTTCGCGGTTTGCTGCGCATCTCCGAACTGGAAGACCGCCAGCGCCGCTCCGGTTTCGTAGAACTGGACGCGGTGTCATTGCTGCAGGAACTGCATGAGTTCTATCTGCCCCTGGCGGAGGACGACGGCCTGACGTTCGAGCTGCAACTGCCGGCATCGTTGCCGCCCCTCAACGGCGACCGCGCGTTGTTGTTCGAAGCGGTGGCGAACCTGCTGAGCAATTCGATCAAATTCACCCCGCCAGGCGGCCAGGTGATCTTGCGCGGGATCGAGCAAGGCGGATACACCCGCATCGAAGTGCTCGACTCCGGCCCCGGCATTCCCGAGGCCGAACGCGAAGCCGTATTCCAGCGTTTCTATCGCGCCGAAGCGGGCAACCAGAAGAGCGGCTTCGGCCTTGGCCTATCGATTGTCGCGGCCATTGTCAGCCTGCACGGCTTTGCCCTTGAAGTGGGCAGGAGCGAACTGGGCGGCGCGCGGCTGGTGCTCGATTGCCGGCAGAGTTTGATGCCGCCGGCATAACGCAGGTCCCCTGTAGGAGCGAGCACGCTCGCGATGGTCGTCAACGAAAACGCTGGCTGCCTGACACCCCGCGGTGTCCTGTCGTCCATCGCGAGCGTGCTCGCTCCTACAGGGGATCTGTTTTATGCCGGGTAGTTGGCCCGCAATGCCTCAAGCCCACCCTGATACACCCCGCCAAACAACGTCACCACTTCTTCATCACTCACCCCGACCGGTTCGAATCGCCCCGACCAGGTCACCCGTGCGCCCTCGCCCAGCGCCTCGACCTTGATCGTTGCCAGATAACCGGTCACCGGAAACGGCGACTCCACAAACGAGTAGCTGTAGGTTTTCGCCGCATGGTCGAACACCTGCAAACGCTCGACCACCACCGTGCCGTCGTCCGTTTGCAGGCGCCGAACCCGGCCTCCTTCGCTGAGTTCGCTCTGGGGAATGAACGGAACCCAGTCCGGCAGCGAGTTGAAACCGCCGATCAATTGCCAGACCTCATCGGCCGACGCCGGGATGTCCATCGTTGCGGATGCAGTTGCCATGTAATGCTCTCTCTTGATCAGGAACGTCAGATTGCCAGGCTATCGACGACGCCGCCATCAACCCGCAGCGCCGCGCCGGTGGTCGCAGAGGACAAGGGCGAAGCGATATAGGCCACCAGATTGGCCACCTCCTCGACATCCGCCACGCGCTGGATGATGGAAGTCGGCCGGGCGCTGCGCACGAACGCATCGGCTTCCTCGCGAACACTGCGTCCCGACTTGGCCGTGGCCTCCTTGAGCATCTGCTCGACGCCATCGGTCAAGGTCGGCCCCGGCAGGATCGCATTGACCGTCACGCCAGTACCCGCCAGGCGCTTGGCCAGGCCGTGGGAGACCGCCAGGTTGGCACTCTTGGTCACGCCGTAGTTGAGCATGTCCGCCGGTATCGCGATGCCGGACTCCGAAGACAGGAAGATCACCCGCCCCCAGCCCTGCTTGACCATGTCCGGCACGTAATGCCGTGCCAGGCGCACGCCGGAGATCACGTTGACCTCATAGAAGCGCGTCCACTCGCTGTCGGGGGTGTCGAAAAAATCCACCGCGTTGTAGATCCCGAGGTTGTTCACCAGAATGTCGGCGCGCGGCTCGGCGGCGAACAACTGCGCGGCGCCTTCGGCAGTGCCCAGGTCCGCAGCCAGCCCCCGCAACCGGGCGTCCGGCACACGTTGGCGAATGCTGGCCAGGGCCTGTTCGACCTTGGCCGCCTCACGACCGATTACCACCACCGTGGCGCCGGATTCGGCCAGCGCCTTGCTGATGCCCAGGCCGATGCCGGCGGTACTGCCGCTGACAATCGCCAGTTTTCCAGTCAGATCGATTTTCATGCTCAAGCTCCAATGATGACGGGCAATCCGCTGCACACGACAGCAAAGGTCGCAAGGAGCGGTCACGGAACAAAAGAGTGTAGCGACCCGCCAGCAGAACGCCGTCCGGTTGTGCTTCGTCCGGATCAAGGGTCATTTCACCCGGCTCGTCACTCCCACAATGGGTTGCTGATCGAACGCAGATCTTGTGTGCGCCCACGCCCCCTGTAGGAGCGAGCAAGCTCGCGATGGTCTCAAGGACACCGCTGGGTGTCAGGTTTCCAGCGTTATCGTTGACGACCATCGCGAGCATGCTCGCTCCTACACAGGTGGGTTTGCTGCTTTGATCGTTCCCACGCTCAGCCAATGTTTAATGCATGTTTAACGGCTGTCAGCGTTACGTCCTGCAAGCTACAACGGCTTGCTACCTTGCCTACGCTTACGCCAGAATCCGCCGGCTTGTGCGCCCTGGGGTCGGGTTTTATCGTGGGCCGGTCGCTGAAAAAGACAGCGATCGGGTTTGGTAGCCCGTCCGTATACAAGGCGCATAGCGTCACCTCTGCAGGTGTTTCTCACGACACCGGCATTAATGGTGGCCATGCGCAGGGCACCCTCGGGTGCGCCGGTTTTCCTTGTAGCCGGTCTACCAACCTTCGTATGGCCACCACCCTTCGTTTGGTAGCGAGGTTGATGGCTCCAATGTTCTTACAAGGAGATTCATCATGATCAAGCCAACACCTAACCCCCCAGAAACAGACCCAACCTCCCCCTACAAAAGCCCCAACTCCAAACAATTCCACGAAGCCGCCGAACGCGCGCTCAATCACCACTTCAACCCCACCGCCAACATCATGGCCACGCCGCACAAACCCTCTGCACTCTTCACCCTCAACCCCGACATCGACACCGAAACCCTGCTCGTCCACGCCTGCGAATCCCTGGCCTCGGCCAACGTAATGGCCAACGATCTGGCCGGGTTCCTGGAAGGCCCGCACCGCAACACCCTGCTGGGCATCGCCCAGGTCATCATGCTGGGCGAACTGGCGGTGAACCGCGCGCTGGATAATCTTGACCCACCTTAAATCTGCGCCACACCGTTCAACCCTGTAGGAGCGAGCAAGCTCGCGATGGTCTCAAGGACACCGCTGGGTGTCAGGTTTCCAGCGTTATCGTTGACGACCATCGCGAGCTTGCTCGCTCCTACAGAGGTGGGTTTGCTGCTTTACTGAAAAGACCCAAAAACCTGTGAGCCCCGCCATGAACCGCAACGACCTGCGCCGCGTGGACATGAACCTTCTGGTGATTTTCGAAACGCTGATGTTCGAGAAAAACCTGACCCGGGCCGGGGAGAAGCTGTTCCTCGGCCAGCCCGCCGTCAGCGCGGCGTTGGCGCGGTTGCGGGATTTGTTCGATGACCCGTTGCTGGTGCGCAATGGCCGGGTGCTGGAGCCGACCCAGCGGGCGCTGGCGATTCTCCAGGAGTTGCAGCCGGCGATGGACACCATTTCCGGTGCGGTCAGCCGGGCCAAGGATTTTGACCCGTCCACCAGTCGCGATGTGTTTCGCATCGGTTTGTCGGACGATGCCGAGTTCGGCCTGTTTCCGCCGTTGCTCAAGCAGATTCGCGAAGAGGCGCAGAACGTTGTGGTGGTGGTGCGACGGGTGAATTTTCTGCTGATGTCGTCGATGCTGGCGTCCGGGGAGATTTCCGTGGGAATCAGCTACACCACCGAACTGCCGGCCAATGCCAAGCGCAAGAAACTGCGGGACTTGAGCGTGAAGATTCTGCGCGGCGACAACCGCCCCGGCACGTTGACCCTGGACGATTACTGCGAGCGGCCCCATGCCTTGGTGTCGTTTTCCGGGGATTTGACCGGGGCCATCGACACCGACCTGGCGCGCATCGGCCGCTCACGCCGGGTGGTGCTGGCGGTGCCGCAGTTTGCCGGCCTGCGCGCCTTGATCGCCGGCACCGACATGCTCGCCACAGTGCCGGACTACGCAGCCTGCGCCCTGATCGAAGGCAGCAACCAGTTGCGCGCCGACGACGCGCCTTTCGAGATCAACCTGTCCGAACTGTCCATGGTCTGGAACGGGGTCAACGATAACGATCCGGCAGAACGTTGGTTGCGCTCGCGAATTGCCCAGCACATGTCGGCGCCACTGCCGGCGCATTGAGCGAGTGGAAATGGGGGTCGGTCTCGCGCAGGTAGATCGGCATGTCGGTCATGGGCGGTATCGCCGGAATCTCGAAGTACATCTGGATGATCCAGCCACGGTGATAACCGCCGTGGTTGACCACGTGCATCAGCATCGACCCGGCGCTCATGGTGCCGCTTTCCCCGGACACGAAGGTGAAGCGCAGGGGCTTGTCCAGCGAAGCATCGGTCTGCCGGGCCGCCCAATTGCAGTACCAGCAATCGATGTCCTGTTGCGCCAGGCGCAGCACCGACAATTGGGGGTGTACCAGATCATGGGAGGTCTTGAAGCCATGTCCCCGGCCTTCGAGGTGGGCTTGCCAGATGCGGTCAATCACGTAGATGTGGTTCAAGGTGCCGATCATGTTCTTGAAAATCCCGGCGCGCTCTTTCTCGACTTCGCCCGGCGGCAACTGCGCCAGATTGTCGAAAAGACGCCGGTTGGCCCATTGTTTGTAATCGGCGAGCATTCGGGCAGTGCGTACATTGATCATCAGATGTCTCCGATGGCGAAGAGCACATTACCCAAGGATAGCGCTATCCACGACAGACGGTGCAGGCGCTGATTACCGGTCGTTCCTCCATTAACCGTAGGACCCAGGCTTGCCGGCGAAGGCAATTTCAATGGCACGGCACGACGTGAGGCCGCCTTCGCGGGCAAGCCTCGCTCCTACAACAGCAGGTGTTCCAACACCCTGTCGGCCAGTGCCAGGCAACTGGTCAGCCCCGGCGACTCGATGCCGAACAGGTTGACCAACCCCGGCACCCCGTGCTCGGCCGGGCCGCTGAGGCAAAAGTCGGCGGCTGGCTGGCCCGGTCCGGTGATTTTCGGACGAATGCCGCTGTAGGCCGGTTGCAGGCTATTGTCCGGCAAGCCCGGCCAATAACGACGGATCGCTGCGTAGAAGCCGTCGGCCCGCGTCGGGTCCACGCGGTAATCGATCGCATCGACCCATTGCACGTCCGGGCCGAACCGCGCCTGGCCACCCAGATCGAGGGTCATGTGCACCCCAAGCCCTGCGCTTTCCGGCGCCGGATACACCAGATGCCGGAACGGCGCGCGACCGCTGAAACTGAAGTAACTGCCCTTGCACAAGTGCGCCCGCGGGATGTGCTGCGCGGGCAAACCGGTGATGCGGCCGGCCACCTCGGGCGCGGACAGCCCCGTGCAATTGATCAGCTCGCGGCAGCCCAGAGTCATGGGCTCGGTGCCGCCCATTTGCAACTCGAATCCCTGCCCGGTGCAACGGGCCGACAGCAGCGGCGTATGAAAGGCCAATGAAGCCCCCCGAGCTTCGGCATCCCCCTGCAGCGCAAGCATCAGCCCATGGGAATCGACGATGCCGGTGGATGGCGACCACAACGCGGCGACACAGGACAATGCCGGCTCCAGCGCCTGTGCCTCAACGGCGTCCAGCCATTGCAAGTCATCGACGCCATTGCGCCGCCCCTGCTCCAACAAGCGTTGCAGGGCGCCCTGCTGCGCTTCATCGGTGGCGACGATCAGTTTGCCCAGGCGCTGGTACTCGACAGCGCGCTCGTCACAGTAGGCGTAAAGCTGCTGCCTGCCCGCCACGCACAGCTGCGCCTTGAGACTGCCGCCGGGATAATAGATGCCGGCATGGATCACCTCCGAATTGCGCGAACTGATGCCGACACCGATGCCCTCGCCGGCCTCGACCACAATCACTTCACGCCCGCTCAGGGCCAGCGCCCTGGCCACTGCCAGGCCGACGACGCCGGCGCCCACCACCACACTGTCGATTTCCAGGTTCACCTGCCCTGCCTCCTTGTAACGGCGGCCCTTGTAACGGCAGCCCCATTCACCGTCATCGATCCGCCTGGAGAATATCGTCGGCAGCATGGCCATGAACAAGACCGGTTGAAATTTGCCCCGCCCAATGACATAAAACCCTGAATTCCTGACAGCCGATCAACTGCGATAACGCTTATACCGTTTGCGAATTAAGATTATTCCAACTCGCCGATACAGAAGCTTATGAACCCTATCGCTGTCCCTTGCGACTCGCCCGAAATCCAACCCGGTCAGCCGCGGCTGATCGTCTTCCTGGCCTACCCCGACATGGGCCTGCTGGACCTCACCGGTGCACAAACCGTGTTCTGGGCCGCCTCGCGCTACATGAACAAGCGTGGCTTGCCCGGCTACACACTGCACACCGCCAGCGTGGCGGGTGGCTTGATGCCCACGGCCGAAGGGCTGTCCGTCAACACCGTACCGCTGAGTGACTTTGCCGATCAAACCATCGACTCGCTGATCGTCCCCGGCTCACCGCACATTATTCCGGCGATGGCCAACGCCATGGATCTGGTGGCCTGGCTCAAGGATGCAGCAACCAGCGTCAAACGCACGGCCTCGGTGTGCACCGGTACGTTTCTGTTGGCCGAGGCCGGGCTGCTCGAAGGCAGGCGCGCCGCCACGCACTGGTTGATGTGCGACACGCTCAAGACGCGTCATCCGTCGATCGAAGTCGATCACGATGCAATCTTCGTCAAGCAGGATTCGGTCTGGACCTCTGCGGGCGTCAGCGCCGGCATCGACCTGGCACTGGCGCTGGTCGAAGAGGATTGCGGGCGCGAAGTCTCCTTACAGGCGGCCAGGGAGATGGTGGTGTTTCTCAAGCGTCCCGGTGGCCAGGCCCAATACAGCAAACTGCTGCAGGCACAAACCGGTGAAGGCGCCGCTTTCGATGATCTGCACGTGTGGATCACGGAAAACCTGGAGGGGGAAAACCTCACGGTCGACCGGCTCGCCGAGCAAGTGCAAATGAGCCCGCGCAACTTCGCCAGGGTCTACAAGCTCAAGACCGGCCGAACCCCGGCCAAGGCCGTGGAGGTCCTGCGAGTCGAAGCCGCGCGACGCCTTCTGGAAGAGTCCGAGCGCAACATCGACCAGATCTCCCGGCTGTGCGGCTTTGGCGACGAAGAACGCATGCGCCTGACCTTTCAACGCAACCTGGGCATTTCGCCAAGGGACTATCGCAACCGGTTTTCGCGCTGAGCCGAAGATCAAAACCCTGGCCCCTGTGGGAACGAGCCCGCTCGCGATGGCGACCTCGCGCCATGCATCGCCTCTGAAAACGCTTTCGCCTGTAGGAGCCAGGCTTGCCGGCGAAGGCGACCTGACGTCATGCACCGCCTCTGAAAACGCCTTCGCCGGCAAGCCTGGCTCCTACGGGTTATGTGTCGGTTGCAAAATCCAACCGATCAGCGAAGCCACCGAGGTGTCTTTCAACAGCAAGATAGCGACACTGCCGATGGGGGGCCAGCACGATGCGAATGCCCCGGCCCGGGCCTGCGGCGAAGCCAAACTGGCCGACCCGGCACTGCGGGTGGAGGTGATTGTCTGCGCCGCACGCAACTGAATTTCCGGCGGCTCTGCACCCACGACACAAGAAAAGGGGAACTCCTGGCGAACGGCGCACCTCCTAAAACATGAGGCACTTACTTTTTTCAGAGGACACCGTCATGCGCCGTCTGATCATCATTTCTTCGCTTGTGTTGTGTTTACCCTTCGGCTCTGCCCTGGCCAAAGTGGATGCGGGTGATGTCGCCACCTCGGCCGGCGTCTCCGCTTCCCTTTATTCGACGTTCAAGGATCACAAACTCATGATTCCCGCACGGGATGACGCCTCCAGCTTCGTGGCCAGCGGCGGCACCATTCGCGGCGCGTACCTGGAATCGGTACTCAAGCAACTGCGCCATGATCATCCGGATCTGAACAACGCAAGCGACGAAGACCTGGCCCGTGCCATCCTCGTCCAGGAAGGCGTTGCCGCCGGTCAATAATCCACACCAGTCGGTGGTAGGGCCTGTGACACCGGGATCGCGTTTGCAGCCCTGCCTTGATTGACTTCATCGAGCCCAGCCGGCCACCAGTTGTGCGCTGATACTGACGCCGCCGCACACCACAATCACCACGTCATGGGCCTCGGCGATGGCAGGGTGATCCAGGTAGGCGACGGCCAGCGAAACGCCGCAGGCGGGCTCGACCAACTGACGCAAGTCGTTGGCGAAACGCACCACCCCCATGATCGCTTCCTCGTCCCCGAACACCACGCACTCGTATGGAAATGCGCCGATGTGCTGCACCGGCCATTCGGCGACCTGCGCTGCACCGAGGGAAGTGGCGACCGTATCGATGCGTGGCAGGCGCACCGGATGCCCTGCCTCGACCGCCGCCGCGAACGACGCCGCACCCTCGGTTTCGCAGGCAACGATGCGGCAATCCTTGCGCCCATGACGAATCAATCCGGTCAGCAGCCCCGCCAGCAGGCCACCGCCGCCCACCGACGTGACCATCACATCGACCTGCGGGCAGTCCTCGAGAATTTCATCGACCATCGTGCTATGCCCTTGCCACAGCACCGGATGATCGAAGGCCGGCACGTATTCGGTATCGGCCCCCTGGGCAAGCTCCCTGGCGCGTTGATTGGCCTCGTCCCAGACCTTGCCGTGCACGATGACCTCGGCGCCGGTCTTGCGGATGCGTGCGCGGGTGGTTTCCGGGGTGGTGTGCGGTACGACGATGCAGGCCTTGAGCCCCAGTTGCGCTGCAGCCACGGCGGTGGCGTAGCCGGCATTGCCACCGGAAGGACAGACGACTCTGGTTTTGCCCTGACTGGCGGCCTGGCTGCACAACAAGCCCATGCCGCGCAGCTTGAACGAGCCACTGGGTTGCAGGTTTTCCATCTTCAGCCAGATGCGGCGCTCAGGCGTCGAAAGGCCCGGGTGTAGCAGCAACGGTGTTCTGATGTGAAGCATGGCGGCTCCTGTTGCACGCCGCCGGCCCGCCGAATGTCCGACGGGTCAGCGGTGAACGGTCCTTGTTCAAGCTTAGTTCACCCTGACCCGTCGCCCACGCCTCAGCGATAACGCGGCGCCGGGCTCGAGTTGTGGAGCACCCCGGACAGCACCTGGCGCTGGGCTTCGTATTGATCCCAGTGTGCACCGTCGTGCAGGCCCGGAATGGTCACCGTTTCCCCGCTGGCCAAGCCGACCAGCGCGGCGTCGACCATGTCTTCGACGTTCATCACAATTTCCTGCGGCAGGTTTTCCACCGGATGACCGGCTTCGTTCCAGAAGTCGGTTGCGGTGGCTCCGGGCAACACAGCCTGGACACGCACGCCTTTTTCGGCCAGTTCGTGATGCATCGACTGGCTCAAGGCCAGGACGAATGCCTTGCTCGCGCCATACACACCGTTGAGGGTTTCCGGGACGATCGAGACGATGGAGGCTATGTTGATTACCGTGCCTTTGCCACGGGCGACAAAACCGGGCACCCCAGCATAGGCAAGGCGTGTCAGGGCGGTGATGTTGAGGTTGATCAACGCTTGCATGTCATCCACGGGGCTGTCGAGCAGCGGCAAGACCGCCCCGACCCCGGCGTTATTGACCAGCAACGTAATGCTCGCGTCGCGGCGCAAAATCTGTTCGACACGCAGCAAATCCGCCGAGGCTTTCAAATCGGCGGCCACCACCTCCACGTTGCGCCCGGTCTGGTCGCTCAGGCGGTTGGCAAGGGCGTCGAGTTTGGTCTGGCTGCGCGCCACCAGAATCAGGTCATAACCCTGACGGGCGAGGCGGTCTGCATACACCGCGCCGATGCCCGACGACGCGCCAGTGATCAGTGCGGTGCCTTTGGAGGAAAGTGTCATGTTCGATGTCCTTCAACGTGAGGCGAGATATTCGCCGGTATGGACCGTTATAAAGGGACTCGCGAATGTCGCAAATGACGTTTAAAGTACGTTTTTCGGACATGGCCGTTTGAGGGCATTGCGATGATCACGGTGGCGTTTGTGGTATTCGAAGGTTTCCAGTCCATGGCCTTGGCCGCCATGTCGGTGTTCGAATACGCCAACTTCAGCGCGGCAGAAACGTTGTATGACGTGCGCGTGCTGTCCGAAGGCGGCCATACCCTGCGTGCCTCCGGCGGGCTGAGTGTCGGCACCGAGGCGTTCGATGAGCGCGTATTCGACACCGTGATCGTGGCCGGCGGCGATTCCATCCTCGAACAGGCCCCCGACACGGTGCTCGATTACCTTCGCGCCAGCACCCGAACCGCGCGACGCACGGCGTCGATCTGCTCCGGTGCCTTCGTCATGGCACAGGCCGGCTTGCTCGACGGACGGCGCGCGACCACGCACTGGGCCTATGCGCGCCAACTGCAGGAGCGTTTCGCCTCGATCAAGGTGGAAGCCGACCGCATCTATGTGATCGACGGCCCGATCTGGACTTCCGCCGGCATGACCGCCGGCATCGACCTGGCCCTGGCCATGGTGGAAAAGGACCATGGCGCCGAATTGGCACGTTCGGTGGCGCAGAAACTGGTGATGTACCACCGCCGCGCGGGTGGCCAGTCGCAACATTCGGCGCTGCTTGCACTGGAGCCCAAATCCGATCGTATTCAAACCGTGCTCGGTTACGCCCGCGAACACCTGGCCCAAGCGTTGTCGGTGGAGCAACTGGCGCAGGTGGCCAGCCTGAGCCCGCGGCAATTCAGCCGCGCCTTTCGCGCCGAAACCGGGCAGTCGCCGGCCAGGACCATCGAAAACCTGCGCCTGGAAACGGCGCGGCAAATGCTTGAGCGCGGACGCCTGACCCTCGACCAGATTGCCCTGGAAACCGGCTTCGGCGACCGCCGTCGCATGCGCGAAGCCTTCCTGCGGGCTTTCGGCCAGCCGCCACAAGTGATTCGACGCAATGCCCGCCATGAGGCAAGCGCCTGACCCGACCACTGCGCAGGGTCATGGGAACCTTCAGCGAGGCGGCGCCTTCTACACTGAAAGTGTCAGGGTCGCTTTGGGAGGCTTCATGAAAATCTCGGCCAGACTGGCTTTTTTCGCCATCGTGAGCACCCTCGCCTACCTCGGCCTGGCCATCTGGGGCCTGGGTGGTTTCGCCGCCTTTTTCTCGCACGGTGCACTGGTGGTCGTGGCCCTGGCAACGCTGCTCATGGCCGTCGCTTCGCTGTTCACCGAGGTCAACCTCAGTTCCGGCGAGCGCGAAGACCGGGCCAATCGCTGGGTGATCCCCGCCTTCGCTGTCATCGGCCTGGTGAGCGGCTATCTGCCGGCCTATTGCGACCGTATCGATGTCTGGACCTTCGGCGGCGAAGGCGTGCGCTGGCTCGGCGCCCTGCTGTTCATCCTCGGCGGTGCGCTGCGCTTGTGGCCGGTGTTCGTGCTGGGCAAACGCTTCAGCGGCCTGGTGGCCATTCAGCCGGGGCATCGCCTGGTCACCGACGGCATTTACCGTCACCTGCGCAATCCCAGTTATCTGGGGATGATGGTCATAGGCGTAGGCTGGGCCCTGGCGTTTCGCTCAGGCGCGGGGCTGCTGCTGGCGGCACTGACCCTGATTCCGTTGATAGCGCGCATTCATTCCGAAGAGGCGCTGCTGCGGGCGCAGTTTGGCGGCGAATATGAAGCGTACTGCTCACGCAGTTGGCGCCTGATCCCAAAAATCTACTGACCCCTGTAGGAGCCAGGCTTGCCGGCGAAGGCGGCCTTACGTCATGCATCGCCTCTGAAAACGCTTTCGCCGGCAAGCCTGGCTCCTACGGGGCCTTGGTCGTCTGCAAAATGAATCGGCAGGGGTAGGTGTCGATCACGCAGGATGCAAGCTAATCAGGCTCTCGGCGTTTACCCGGACCCTAACCGCCTCATACCCCGCCAACGTCCCATGCACCGTTTCAATCGGCTGCTCATGGGTCGCGGTGACAATCACCAGGTCCGCACCCGCCGCCTCGGCAGCCTGAATCCCCACCGTTGCATCCTCGAACACCAGGCAATCGCCGATCGGCACACCCAGCCGCCGGGCGGCCAGGAGGTAGCCGGCCGGATCGGGCTTGCCGAGGTTGACGTCTTCGGCGGTGATCAGCACATCCGGCTCGGGAATCCCGGCGGCGGCCATGCGTCGTAACGCCAGAGTCCTGGGCGCCGAGGTGACGATGGCCCATTGATGGGTCGGCAGCGACTTGAGAAAACGCCCGGCACCGGCCACTTCTTCAACGCCGTCCACATCCTCGATTTCCGCGTCGGTGATCCACGCCGCTTCGGCCTCGGCATCGACACCGGGCAAGCCCAGGCGCTGGATGGTATCGATGGCGCGGGCACCGTGGATGGTGGGCAGGAAGCGCTCGACGTCGACACCGTGGCGCACAGCCCAGGTGGTCCAGACCCGTTCGGCGGCGGCAATCGAAGTGAGAATGGTGCCATCCATGTCGAACAGGAAGGCGCGGTAGGTCGTGTCGAAGATCGAGGGGTGAGCGGACAAGAGAAGAACCTCGCAAGTGCCTGGCGAACATGCGGGGCAATGTAGCACTTGCAGCAGGCGCGGTCAGTGCAGTCTTTTCGACTCGAAGGCACCATTGACGCAGTCGAGCAACGAGCCGATGGCCCAGGGCTTCTTGATGAACGAAACCGGATGGCGAACCCCGGAACTTTCAGGGGTCTCATAGCCGGACATGATCATGATCGGTTTTTCCGGCCAGCGATCACCGAACTGGTTGGCCAGGTCGGCACCATTGAGCGTGCCCGGCATGGTGATGTCCGTCAGCAGCAAAGCCACTTGCACGGCATGTTGCTCCAGATACACCGATGCCGCATCGGCACTGGATAGCGCTCGCACCGAGAACCCCTCGTCCTCGAGAATTTCACAGAGAAAATCCAGGATCAGCGGATCATCCTCGACCACCAGGATCAATCCGCCGCCAAGATGTCTTGCACAGTTCGATGATTGGCCCATGACTACGCCGCTCCCTGTTGCATCCATGATTTCGCGTGTTGGAATCCGCCACCTACAGGTAGGAACGGCGGATTGCGCGGAAATTCATTTTTGATGCAGGAAGGCGACGCTGTCAGGCGTCCTGCAGGATCAAGTCGGCGCCCTTCTCCGCCACCATCAGCACGGCAGCATGGGTATTGCCGGACGTCACGTTGGGGAAGATCGACGCATCGACAATGCGCAAACCGTCCAGGCCATGCACCTTGAGGCGCTTGTCCACCACCGAACGGGTTTCGTCCGCCCCCATCGCGCAAGAGCCGCACAGGTGGTAGATCGAACCGCTGTTTTCCCGGAAGTACTGCAACATCTGCTCGTCGGTTTCAACCACCGGGCCTGGCAATACTTCTTCGACGGTAATGCCCTTGAGCGCCGGCGCCTGCATGATCTTGCGCATCAGACGACTGCCCTGGATCACCTCGTCGATGTCCTTCTGGGTGCTCAAATAGTTCGGATCGATCAGCGCTGCATCACGCGGGTTTTTTGACGCGATCCGGATATGCCCGCGGCTGGTGGGCCGGCACGGGTTGAAGCACAGCAGGAAACCGGAGTACGGCTCGGGCTTGAGGCTGGCCTTGTTGTTTTTCGGGATCTGGTAGGACAACGGGTTGAAGTACAGCTGCAGGTTGGGATTGCTCTGCTGCTCGTCGCCACGGAAGAAACCACCGGCCTGATTGACGCTCATGGCCAGCGCCCCCTTGCGGGTGAACAGGTATTGCAGGCCGAGCTTGAACTGGCCGAACAATGAACTGAGCTGATCGTTGAGGGTCGGGATGTTCGCCTTGTAGTAGTAGCTGGCGCACAGGTGATCCTGCAGGTTTTCCCCTACCGCCGGCAAATGCTTGACCAGCGGGATCTTGTGTTCGGCCAGCAGCGCCTGATCGGCGACACCGGACAATTGCAGGATCTTCGGCGTATCCACCGCGCCGGCACACAGGATCACTTCCTTGTTGGCGGTGAAGGTGCGCACCACGCCATGCTGGGTGATGGAAATACCGGTGGCACGCTGCTGTTGCTCATCGAACAACACACGGTCGACCAGGGCGTTGAGTTCGACCGTAAGGTTTTGCCGGCCCAGGGCCGGATGCAGATGGGCAAAACTGCTGGAGCAGCGCTGGCCGTCGCGGGTATTGACGTCGTAGATCCCCGCGCCCTCGAATTTGGGCCCGTTGAAATCGTCGCTGCGCGGATAACCCAGCTCATCGCAACCCTTGAGGAACACATCGCAGATCGGATGGGTCTGGCCCTTCATCGGGGTGATGCTGATCGGACCGCTGCCGCCGTGGTATTCGCTGTCGCCCAGCGGATGATTTTCCAGCTTGCGAAAGTACGGCAGCACGTCCTTGAAGCTCCAGCCGTCGTTACCGTTGGCCGCCCAGTCATCGAAATCATGGGCCTGGCCACGCACGTAGATCATGGCGTTGATCGAGCCCGAACCGCCCTGGACCTTGCCGCGCGGAGCATAAATTTCACGGTTGCCCAACTGCTTCTGCGGCTGGCTGTAGTACATCCAGTTGAAGGTCGGGTTGTAATACATTTTGGCGAAGCCGACCGGGATCTTGAACCACGGGGAACTGTCCTTCCCGCCCGCTTCGAGCAGCAGCACCGTGTATTTCCCCGAGGCCGAGAGGCGATTGGCCAGGACACAGCCTGCGGCGCCAGCGCCAGCGATGATGTAGTCGTATGTCATGCACGGTTACCGCGTAAGTCGTTGTACTGATTTCCTGTAGGAGCGAGCATGCTCGCGATGCACCGGAGAACGCCGCTGGGCATCAGGCACCCCGCGTTATCGTTGACGACCATCGCGAGCGTGCTCGCTCCTACAGGAACGTTGCGTCAGCCCCTGGCCGGCGATGTGTCTTTGACGTCGGCCGGGGTCGGCGCCATTTGCAGGTGCAGGCGCTCGCCGGTGTACGGCGAATGCTTGCGCACCACGTCCATGTTCAGCTCCACGCCCAGGCCCGGTTCGGTGGACGGGATGATGTAGCCGTCCTCCCACTGCAACGGTTTGGTCAGGACTTCGGCATGGAAGCCGCCCCAGGTCATGATGCTTTCCTGGATCAGGAAGTTCGGCGTGCAAGTCGCCAGCTGGAAGCTAGCCGCCGCGCCAATCGGCCCGTTGTACAGGTGCGGAGCGATCTGCGCGTAATAGGCTTCGGCCATGCTCGCGATCTTCTTGGCTTCCAGCAGGCCGCCGCAGCGGGCCACGTTCATTTGCAGGATCGACGCACCGCCGGCCTGCAACAGCTTGAAGAATTCATACTTGGTGGTCAGGCGCTCGCCGGTGGCGATCGGGATGCTGGTCTTGGCCGCAACCTGCGCCATGGCGTCTTCCTGCCCTGGCGGTACCGGCTCTTCGAACCACAGCGGGTCGTATTTCTCCAGGCGCTTGGCCAGGCGGATGGCCGAGGACGGCACCATTTGCCCGTGGGTGCCGAACAGCAAGTCGCACTTGTCGCCTACTGCTTCGCGGATCTTGCGGCAGAAGGTTTCGCAGCGCTCCAGCACTTCCAAGGAAATCTGGTGGCCGGAGTACGCGGTGTACGGCCCCGCCGGGTCGAACTTAACGGCGGTGAAGCCCTTGTTCATGTTCTCGATGGCGCACTCGGCAGCCAGGTCCGGGTCGTCGTAGTCGTACTCGCCCTTGCTGTTGATCGGGTACAGATAGGTGTACGAACGCAGACGTTCATTGACCTTGCCGCCCAGCAGCTCGTACACCGGTTTGTTCGCTGCTTTGCCGATGATGTCCCAGCAGGCCATTTCCAGGCCGCTGACCACACCCATCATGGTCAGGTCCGGGCGCTGGGTGAAACCGCTGGAGTAGGCCTGGCGGAAAAAGCGCTCGATATGGTGCGGGTCCTGGTTCAACAGGTAGCGTTCGAACACGTCTTCGATGACCGGCACCATGGCCTTGGGGCCGAAGGTCGCGGCGTAAATCTCGCCCACGCCTTCGATGCCGCAATCGGTCTTGAGTTTGACGAACAGCCAGTACATCCCGCCGATGTGCGGTGGCGGAACAGCAACGATATGGGTTTCAAGGGCGACGATTTTCATGTCAGGCACCGGTCTTGTTCAAAGAGGTCTTGTTAGAGGTTTTACGCTTGATGCGCGCACGCAGGGTCAGGGCCGCCAGGGTCCCGAGCAGGCCGACGCCCGCGATGTAGCCGAAATACAGCTTGTAACCAAAGGCACCGGGGAAATGTTCGGTGAGGTAGCCATTGATCAGCGGAATGAACGCGTCCGGCAGGTAACCGACCACCGAGACAATGCCGATGGCCAGGCCGGTGATGCGCAGGGGAATGTTGCAGGTGTCGAGGATCGCCCAGTACAGCCCGCGAATGGCGTAGGTCATCAGGCCGATGAAAATCACCGTGCCGATCAGCAGACCCATGCTGCCCAGCGCCGGGAACACGATCAGGCCGATCATTGCCAGGCTCGCCAGCAACATCGCGACGATCAGCACCGAAATGTTGGAGAACTTGTCGCCCAGCCAGCCGCCGCCGATGCCGCCGATGGGGCGCATCCACAACTTGATGGTGGTGATGGTGCCCGCCATGACCGCGGTCATGCCGCCACCCTGCAGGTAGTCCGAGAAGCTGTAGGTGGCCCAGAAGATGTGGTAACCGCAGAACACGATGGCAGTGACCAGCCACAGCTCGGGGATTTTCACCAGGGTGGCCAGGTCGCTGAGCAGATTGAACTTGCCCTTCTCGACTGCCGGGGTGTCCTCCATCGTTTTCGGGTCTTTGATCAGCACCAGCACGCAGCCGATGGCAATACAGGTGAAGGCGTAGAGGTAGACCACATGCTTGAAGCCTTCGGCCGTCGACTCGCCACGGGTTTCGGTGGCGAAGGCAAACAGCGCCAGGGCAACGGTAGCGAGCAAGGCTTCCACCAGACCGCGACCGCCGTCGAGGATGCCGAAGAAACGCCCCTGCTCGGAATGATGGGCGATCATCTTCACCCGCTTGAGCACCGAGGCCCAGAACGTCAGGCCGGTGGTCAGGCCCCAGCTCCCGAAAATGATCATCAGACCGGTCATCGAAGGCGCCGTGGAGTACCACAGGCCCAGGGCGCCGGTGGCCACCAGGGAAAAGAAGATCAGAAAGCGCGGCGCGATACGGTCGGCCAGCCAACCGCTGGGCAGGTAGCTGAGCAGGAAAATCGTACCCAGCATCGAATACAGATAACCCAGCTCGCTGTGGTTGATCTGGAACACTTCGAGCATGGTGGTCTGGTAGACCTGGCGCAGGTACAGGATCGGATAGATCGCACCGGCGGCTAGTACCAGCAGCATCAGTTGGAAGTAGCGACTGCCCTTGTCGCCATGGCTTTCGGTGCCGACGGTCGAACCCTGAACGGCGGCCGCAGAGGAAGCAGGTTTGGACATCTGGAAAACCTCGGGAGCCCGGTGTCCGGGCGCCCCTGATAATTGTTTTTATAAGTACAGCGTACGGCGTGTAACCAGTGGATCAGTACTTCATCACCACCAGACGGGTCTGGGTGAATTCAAGCATGCCGTGCTTGCCGTCATCACCGCCCAGTCCCGAGCGCTTCCAGCCGGCGTGGAAGCCCTGGTACGGGTCGGCCGGGGTGCGATTGACGTACAGCTCGCCGGCCTCGATGGCGCCGGCGACTTTCATGCTGGTGCGATAGTTTTCGGTATAGAGCACCGAAGACAGGCCGAACTGATGGTCGTTGGCCATGGCCAGGGCTTCGTCGATGTCGCGGTATTTGAGTACCGGCAGCACCGGACCGAAGATTTCTTCGCGCACGATCTCCATGTCCTGGCGGCAACCGCTGAGCAGGGTCGGCGGGTAGAAATGGCCTTTGCCTTCGGGCAGTACGCCACCGGTTTCCAGCACGGCGCCTTCGGCGATGGCGCGCTGGACCATGGCGTGGATGTTCTGTTGCGAGGCGGCGTTGACCAACGGCCCCATCAGGCTGGCGTCGGTGGCGCGGTCGCCGAATTTGACGGCGCTGATTTTTTCTTTCAGCAGGCCCAGGAATTGCTCGTAGACGCTTTCCTGCACATAGACGCGCTCGACCGCCGTGCACAGCTGGCCGCAGTGGGTAGTCTTGGAGGCAACGATGGCGCTGGCGGCGGCTTCGAGGTCCGCATCGGCTTCGATGATCGCCGGGGTCTTGCCGCCCAGTTCCAGGGACGGCTTGGCGATGTTGGCCTTGCAGTAATCGAGCACGATACGCCCGGCGTTGACGCTGCCGGTCAGGGTGATCAGCCCCACCGCCTCATGGGTGCACACAGCGGCTGCGGTGGCGTGATCCATGGTCAGGATGTTGATCACGCCCGCCGGCATGCCCGATTGCTGCACGGCTTTGGCGATTTCGAAGGCCGAGGTCGGCGTGTTGTTGCTCGGCCGAACTACCACTGTGTTGCCGGCAATCAGCGCCGGGGCGATTTTGCGCAGCAGGGTGTAGACCGGGTAGTTGAACGGAATCAGGCAAGCGACCACGCCAATCGGCTCGCGGTGCAGGAACAGTTTTTCGTCCGGCGTGTCGCTGGGAATGATCTCGCCTTCGATACGGCGCGCCCATTCGGCGTGATAACGGGTGATCTGCGCGGCATAACGGGCTTCGTTGCTGGCATCGGCGACGCTTTTGCCGGATTCGGCGGCCAGGGCTTGGCCGATGTTCTCGGCGTTGGCGTCAAGGGCATCGGCGAAAGCGCGCAGGTGTTCGGCACGCTCGATGCTGATGAGCTTGCCCCATACTTTTTGTGCTGCCTGGGCCACTTCCACTGCCGCTGTGGCTTCATCGGCGGTGGCTGCCGAGACATGACCCAGCAGCGCTTCGGTCGCCGGGTTGTAGACCGCAATCTGCGCATCGCTGGCCGGTTCGACGAAGTGGCCGTTAACAAAATTTCGCTCGAGTCGCATGTGAATCGCCCATCGTTGTTTTTATCCAGTCCGGGCAGTTTTGGCGTCTGGCAGGCATTGAACAAACGATTTATTGAGCGATGTAACATGCAAAAAATGCAGGTTACCCCAAAAAAACAACGCAATCCCCTGTGGGAGCGAGCCTGCTCGCGATTGCGGTGTATCTGTCCAGTGGATCATTGTCTGGTACGACGCCATCGCGAGCAGGCTCGCTCCCACAGGGTTCAGGGTGATTCAAATGGCTGCGGTAGAGGGTTCGAGCTGCCTTTGCGCCAACCAGATTTCCTCCTGCAACCACTGGCTGAACACCTGCAGTTGCGGCATCTCGGTCTGCTCCGGCCGGGTCACCAGCCAGTAGGATTGGTGGCCGTCCACATGCACGTTCAGCACCTGGGTCAACTGCCCGCTGGCCAGTTCCGACGCCACCATATGCCAGTCGGCGATGGTAATGCCCAGGCCATCGACGGCCGCCTGGATCGCCAGGTCCAACAGGTCGAATTCATAACCGCCCTGAGTGTCGACGCCATTGATGCGCGCCGCGTCCAGCCAGTGCTTCCACGTCAGGTAGCGCTGGTCTTCGCGCGCCAGCACATGCAGCAATGTCAGGCGATTGAGATCGATACCCCGCTCGCTCCACTCCCGCGCATACAAGGACGGCGCGCACACGGCGATATGCCGCTCCTGAATCAGTAACGAGCTGTCCAGTCCATCCCATTCGCCATTGCCGAAACGGATCGCGCAATCGAGTGTGCTGGTCTCGGCCAGGCTGTCCTGCAAGCGCGTGGTGATACTCAGTTCCAGCTCCGGATGCTGTTCGCGCAGCCGCCCCAGACGCGGCATCAACCAACGACTGGTGAAGGTCGGCGGGGCATTGATATGCAGACGATTGGAATGAGTTTTCTGCTGGATGCTGCGCACCGTCAGCTCGATCTTGTCGAACGACTGGTGCAGCGCCCGCAGCAGTACCCGGCCGGCGCTGGTGAGTTCCAGATGATGGTGGCGACGTTCCAGCAGGTTCTCGCCCAATTGCTCTTCGAGCTGGCGCACCTGTCGGCTGACCGCACTCTGGGTGACATTGAGCAGCTCGGCCGCCCGGGTAAAACTGCCGGTACTGCCGGCCACTTCGAAAGCCTTGAGCGCATTCAAGCCGGGCATTTTGCGTTTCATGTAGAGCACTCGTGGAAGGCTGACCAGGCCATAAGCATCCCATGCCTCGTGGGAAATTTCCTGAGTAACATGCATTTTTGTGGTGTGTCGGACAATTTCCGCTTCGCCCCGGTTGGCTTTTTTGTGGGAGCGAGCCTGCTCGCGATTGCGGTACATCCGACACTTGAATGTCGACTGACACACCGCCATCGCGAGCGTGCTCGCTCCTACAGGGTTCGTGCCAAGGGCGTCTAAATCGGCCTTTGGTATGGCCACCCGCCAGTAACCTGCGTTTTTCGAACGTTTGATCGCGAAATTTATCGTTTGTCGATATTTCAGCGGATGACAAAACTGCGGCCATCTCAAATAAAAACAACATGAGAGCTGCCCCATGTCCCACCTCTACGAGTTGAAAACACTGGACGGCAATGCACCGCACCCTGCGGTGAACGACCTGTGCATCCAAGTCAAAAGCGGCGAGATCAATCGCCGGCAATTCCTGCGTACCGCCGCACTGCTGGGCATCACCGTGGCCAGCGCCAGCACCTTCGTGGGCTCGGCCTTGCTCGGCGACTCGGCGTTCGCCGCTGAACAACAACCGCCACGTCAGGGCGGCAGCCTGCGCTTTGCCTGCGCCATCCAGGAAATCCAGGACCCGATGCTGATCACCTGGATCGAAGCCTCGAACCTGCTGCGCAACTCCCTGGAATTCCTGACCTGGGTGGACGCCGACAACCTCACCCACCCGTATCTTGCCGAGAGCTGGAGCCCGTCCGAAGACCTCAAGGTCTGGACCTTCAACCTGCGCCAGGGCGTCAAGTGGAGCAACGGCGACGAGTTCACCAGCGACGACGTCGAGCACAACATCAATCGCTGGATCGCCGCGGATTCCAAGTCGGTCAACCGCACCGCATTCCAGGACGTTGCCGCCTTCGAAAAAGTCGGCCCGTACCAGTTCCGCCTGGTGCTCAAGCGTCCGATCCTGGCCATCCCGGAAATGCTCAGCGCCTTCACCTGCACCCTCGTGCATCGCAGCTTCAAGAACGGTGACGACTGGACGAAGAACCCCATCGGCACCGGCCCGTTCAAACTCGTTTCCTTTGCCGTCAACAAGCAGGCCACCTTTGTCAAGCGCGCCGATTACTGGCGCAAGCCGGCCAACCTCGACGAGCTGCGCTATGTCGACATGGGCACGGACATTTCCACCCACCTGGCCGCCCTGCAGGCCGGCCAGGTCGATGTGTTGTACCGGGTCACCGTGGCCGAGCTGGACCTGGCCAAACGCCTGCCGGGCGCACAGTTGCTCAGCTGCAAATCGGCGCAGACCGTGGTCATGCGCATGGCCTGCGACCAGAAGCCGTTCACCGATGTGCGCATCCGCAAAGCCGTGGTGATGTGCGCCGACAACGCGCAAATGCTGAAAATCGCCTATCGCGGCATGGGCACCCTCGGTGAAGACCACCACGTCGCGCCCTCCCACCCGGAATACTCGCCGCTGCCCAAGCGCGAGCGCGATGTGGCCGGGGCGAAGAAGCTGCTGGCCGAAGCCGGTTTCCCCAATGGCCTCGACATCGACCTGATCGTCGGCAACACCCAGGGTCGTTATGAGCAGGACTGCGCGCAGATCCTGCAACAGAACTGCCTGGAAGCCGGTATTCGCATCAACCTCAAGGTCATCCCGGCCACCCAGTACTGGCCGATCTGGGACAAGGCCGCGTTCAGCCTGACCTATTGGGCTCACCGCCCGCTGGGCGTGATGTCCCTGGAACTGGCCTACCGTAGCGGCGCGGCCTGGAACGAAAGCCATTACAGCAACCCGGCGTTCGATGCCGCACTGGACAAGGCCATGGGCATCATCGATCCCAAGCAACGCGCCGTGGCGATGCAGGATGTCGAGCGCATCCTGCAGGACGACGCCGTGATGGTTCAGCCGTTCTGGGGCGACAAGTTCACCGCCACCAGCAAGAAGGTCCAGGGGTTCAAGGTTCACCCTTCGGATTTCTACCCAATGGATGAAGTCTGGCTGAGCGCCTGACGCGCAGCCCCCAAGCGCCCGCCCACCCCACGGTGCGGCGGGCCGGCATCCCTTGATTAGCCGGAGCCTGCAAGCATGGCTGAATTTCTGTTGCGCAAATTGATGGCGCTGGTCGCGACGCTGTTGTCGGTGTCGCTGATCGTGTTCGTCGCCCTGGAACTGAACATCGAGGACGTGGCGATCAACGTCCTCGGCCCCTACTCCGCCGCCGACCAGCGCGCCGCGTGGCTGGTGGAGCACGGTTACAACCAACCCTTTGTCTGGCGTTACCTGGTGTGGCTGAAGGATTTTGTCAGCGGCGACTGGGGCACCTCGGTGCATTTCCGTGAGCCTGTGATCAACCTGTTGCTGCCCAACCTCGGGCAGACCCTGATCCTGGCCGGGCTCGCGTTGCTGGTCATGGTCCCGGTGGCCCTGACCCTGGGCATCGTGGCCGGCATCCGCCAGGGCTCGTTGGCCGACCGCCTGGTGTCGTTCCTGTCGATCGTCACCACCTCGATTCCGGACTTCGCCAGTGCGGTGTTCGTGTCGGCGATCTTCGTGTTCTGGCTCAACTGGCTGCCGGGCGTGAGCAGCATGAGCGAAGGCTTCAACAGCGCCGAACTGGCCCTGCCGCTGATGGTGCTGTGCCTGTTCGGCATCGGTTACCTGGCCCGCATCACCCGTGCCTCGATGGTCGAAGTGATGCAGGCGCCGTACATCCGCACGGCTCGCCTGAAGGGCGCGTCGACCTCGCGCATCGTCTTGCGCCATGCCCTGCGCAATGTGCTCATCGCGCCGATCACGGTGATCATGCTGTACATCCCGTGGCTGCTGTCGAACGTGATCGTGGTCGAGGTGTTTTTTGCCTACAAGGGCTTCGGCTCGCTGCTGTACACCGCGTCCCTGAACCACGACGTGTACCTGATCGAAGCCTGCGCCATGATCAGCGGCCTGGTGGTCGGCGCGACCAAGATCCTTTCCGACCTGGCCTACACCTGGCTCAACCCGCGCATCACCCTGCGCAGTCTCGGCGGAGGTGCCCAATGAGCTTGTTGCAATCGTTCAAACATCCTTTAGCGCTTCTCGGCCTGCTGCTGGTGGGCGGCTGGGTGCTGGTCGCCGCGTTTGCGCCATGGCTGGCGCCCCACGATCCGCTGGAAAGCTTCAGCCCGTTGCTCACGCCGATGACGGCCGACCCCACCGGTCAAAGCTTCCTGCTGGGCACCGACATGATCGGCCGGGACATCCTTTCGCGCCTGGTCTGGGGCACGCGCACTGTGCTGTTCTGGTCGATCCTGGCGACGCTCACCGCGTTCGCCGTGGGGATTGCCATGGGCCTGTGCGCCGGCTACTTCAATGGCAAGGTCGATGCCTTCTTGTCCTACGTCGCCGACACCGTGCTGTCGTTCCCGGTACTGGTGCTGTACATCGTGATCATCATCGCCCTGGGTGCTTCGGCGCTGAACATCCTGATCGCGGTGACCTTCACCAGCGCGCCGGCGATCTTCCGGATCATGCGCGCCCTGACCATCGACATCCGCTCGCGCGACTACGTGCTCAGCGCCATCACCCAGGGCGAAGGTTCGCTGCGCATCATGCTGGTGGAAATCCTGCCCAACTGTGGCGGGCCGCTGATCGTCGATTTCTGCCTGCGCATCGGCTACACCGCGATCATGATCGGCGCCCTGGGCTTCCTCGGCCTGGGCCTGCCGCCACCCACACCGGACTGGGGCGGCATGATCAACGAAGGCCGCAGCATGGCCATCGCCTTCCCGCACCTGGTGATCTTCCCGTGCATTGCCATCTCCACCCTGATGCTGGGCCTGAGCCTGTTGGCGGACGGTCTGGATGAACACGCCCAGAAAGGCGCAAGGAGCTGAGCATGAGCCAACAACAGAATCTGCAACAAGTGCTGCGCGTGGAGAATCTTTCCATCGAATTGCCGGCCGGTGCCGACCGCAGTCACGCCGTGCACGGCATCAACCTGGACGTGCGCAAGGGTGAAATCCTCTGTGTGATCGGTGAGTCGGGCTCGGGAAAATCCGTGCTGTCGGCGGCGATCATGGGCGACTACGCCAAAGGCCTGCGGCACAGCGAAGGGGTGATCGATTTCCTCGGCAACGACATCTGCCGCATGGATGAAAGCGATCTGCGCCGGTTGCGCGGCAACCGCATCGCCATGATCTTTCAGGAACCAATGGCAGCGTTGAACCCGGCGATCCGCATTGGCCGGCAGGTCGAGGAAATCTTCGACATTCATGCACCGCACATGCCTGCCGCCGAGCGCCGCGAACGCATGCTCGCCCTGCTCGACTCGACCCATTTGCCCGACCCGCCGCGCATTGCCAACAGCTTTCCCCACCAGCTCTCCGGCGGCCAATGCCAGCGCGTGGTGATTGCCATGGCCCTGGCGATGAACCCGGATCTGTTGATCGCCGACGAACCGACCACCGCCCTCGACGTCACCACCCAGGCACAAGTGCTCAAACTGGTGCGCGAACTGCGCGGTCGTGGCCAGCACGGGATTGTGTTCATCACCCATGACTTTGGCGTGGTGGCGGAAATCGCCGACCGCATCGCGGTGATGGAAGGCGGTCGCCTGGTGGAAATCGGCGAACGCGAGCAGATACTCAACGCACCGACGCACCCCTACACGCGCAAGTTGATTGCAGCCGTACCCGCATTGCATCCGGAACTGCACGCGCCGAGTGCCGATGGCGAACTGGCACTGCGCATCGAGCACCTGAACAAGACCTACAACGTCGGCGGCCGCTCGGTGGCGGCGCTGCGCGATGTATCGCTGCAACTGCCACGGGGCAAGACCCTGGCCATCGTCGGCGAATCCGGTTCGGGCAAGAGCACGCTGGTCAAGGCCGCCATCCGGCTGGTGGACAGCGACAGCGGCCACGTCTGGGTCGGCGATACGGATTTCCTGGCGTTGAGCGGTTCGGCACTGGCGGACAATCGTCGACGCATCCAGATGATCTTCCAGGACCCTTACGGTTCGCTCAATCCACGTCACCGGGTCGGCGATATCATCGCCCGCGCCGCGCAATTGCGCGGACTGTCGGCCAAGGATGCATGGGCCGAAGCCGGTGATTTGCTCGAGCAGGTCGGGCTCAAACGCGACGCGCTCAAGCGCAAGCCCCGGCAGTTTTCCGGGGGTCAGCGCCAGCGCATCGGCATCGCCCGGGCCCTGGCCATGCGCCCGCAGGTGCTGATCGCCGACGAAAGCGTCTCGGCCCTCGACGTGTCGGTGCAGAAGCAGGTGCTGGAGTTGTTGGCCGATCTGCAACAGCAACTGAACCTGAGCATCCTGTTCATCACCCATGACTTGCGGGTCGCGGCGCAGATCAGCGACTACATCGCGGTGATGCGCCAGGGTGAGGTCGTCGAGTACGGCACCGCCGAACAAGTGTTGCTGCGACCACAGAACCTTTACACCCAGACATTGCTCGCGGCGGCTCCCGGCGCTTCGGCGCTGGCGGCCACCCCCGTTGACGGCCCGGAACTGAAATTGGTTAGACCGCAGGCCCACTGACCCCAAACCCTTTGCCCACGCCGTTGCATTCGCCGCGGCCTGGGTTGCTGTTGCCTACATAAAATCAAAAAAAGGAGCAAAACGTTGCGCACAACCACCCTTCGCGCGATTCATTCCGTTGTCCTGATACCGGTGCTTGGGGCCCTGGCGGCGCCGGCCATGGCGATCCAGGTCACCGACAACCTGGACCTGGGCGGCGCCGTCCGTGCCCGCTGGGACTACGACCCGGACCGCGACATTCAGAAGTTCGGCCTGGACACGGTGTTCCTCAGCGCCAAGTACAACTCCGACAGCTGGATCGGTGAGGCCCAGTACCGTTTCTACGGCCGCTCCTACCCTTACCAGTACACCAAGAACTACGGTGACATCCAGTTCGCCAAGTACGCGTGGGTCGGCTACAAGTTCAACCCCGACCAGCAGGTTCAAGTGGGCCTGAACACCGTGCCGTTCGGCTTGCAGCCGTATTTCGGCAGCACTTTCTACGAAACCCTGGGCAACGTCATTGGCCTGGAGGATCTGCAAGAGATCGGCACCAAATACATCCAGCAAAGCGGCGACTGGAACGTCCAGGCCGGTTACTACCTGCGTCCGGCCTGGCAAGGCAAAGGCACCAGCAAGGGTGTGACCTACTCCAGCGTCGTCTCCGAAGCCGACAGCTACGTCGCCGACGGCAGCAATAACCAGGAACGCAATACCGTGGCACTGCGGGTGGCCAAGGCACTGGACCTGGGTCCGTGGAAATCCGAGGTCGGCCTTTCCGGTCTGACCTCAACCCTTGAAAACAAAGACACCGACAATAATGGCCGTCGAAACGTCGTCGGTGTGCACTACCTGGGCAAGAACGGCCCGTGGGGCGTGCAGTTGCAGGCCGCGCGCCAACAGATGTCGCCACGCAACCCCGGCACCGATGAACTGGTCACCCTGGGCGGTTACGACGGCACCTATAACGTCGCCAGCCGCGGCAACCTGTACGTGGCGGACCTGAGCTATGACGTGGCCGGCAAGTACCTGTTCGACCAGGTCGACAACGTCAAGCTGTACGCCAACTACAGTGCCTTCGACAAATCCGCCGATGACTTCAAGACCTCCCAGCGGATGATCCTGGGTACCTCGTTCGCGGTCAGCAAGTTGTGGGTCTACACCGAATGGATTTTCGGCAAGAACGACCCGTACATCGGTGGCAGCAGCTACACCCAGAGCCTGGGGGCCGGTGGTTCCGACCAGTGGGAGAACCAGTTGTACATGAACATCGGTTACTACTTCTGATTTCTGGCGTCCTTGCAGGCGCCTTCGAAAACGCCTTCGCCGGCAAGCCTGGCTCCTACAGGGGATCACCGAACCTGTAGGAGCCAGGCTTGCCGGCGAAAGGGTCGCCCAAACAACACTTGCATCAAGGCATCACTAATAGTCAGATAGGGCCTTCGGAAAATTCGTACAGAAAACCTGCCCCACGCAACAACCATGGCGGCCGGTGCGGAGCCCTTCTTACATGCGTCAACTGCCCTCGCTCAACATGCTGCGCGTCTTCGAAGAGGTCGCGCGGCATCGCAGTTTCAGTCAGGCGGCACTGGGACTGAACGTGACCCAGGGTGCAGTGAGTCGACAGATCAAGCAGCTCGAAGACTACCTGGGCGTGGCGCTGTTCGTGCGCACACCGCAAGGCCTGTCCCTGACCGAAGCCGGCACGGCCCTCTCCCCTCACATGAGCGACGCCTTCGACCATATCGAGCGCGCCCTGCAAGCCGTGCGCGTGCCCAATTTGCGTCAGCGCCTGCGGATCGTTGCACCGCCCACCTGGGCGACGCGCTGGTTGTCGGCGCACTTGCGTGCGTTCTGCCAGCGCTACCCCGACATCAGCCTGAGCGTGACCAACCAGTTGGGCCACGACAACCTCGCCGAGATCGACTGCCATATCCGCTTTGGCCTGGAAGCCGCCACTCATTGCCATAGTCAATTGCTGGTGATGGAGCGCCACATAGCCGTCGCCAGCCCGGAGTTGTTCGTCGATGGTCAGCCACCGGACCTGCAACAGTTGCCACTGCTGCACATCCTGCATAACGGCAAGCGCCTGAAGGTCTGGGAAAACTGGCTGGCGGCCATGGGCCGGGAAGATATCGATGCCGGGCAAGGCCTGGAATTCAGCACCCTGGACCAGGTGATTCACACCACCCTGGCCGGCGGCGGGCTGGCGGTGATCGACCGGCAGATGATCGAAAAGGAACTGGCCAACGGCAGCCTGCTGCCCATCACCCCGGTGGAGGTGATCGGGCCGTATGGCTATTGGCTGGATGTGGCGAACGACAAGTGGGGATTGTCGAAGGTGCGGTTATTCACCGAATGGCTTGGATTAGTCAGCAACCCCTGACACCCCACCCTTTGATCGTTCCCACGCTCCGCGTGGGAACGATCGAACATCCCCCCCTGTAGGAGCGAGCATGCTCGCGATGAGTCCGACAACACCGCGGGGGATCTGGTACCCAGCGTTATCGTTGACGACCATCGCGAGCATGCTCGCTCCTACAGTTGATTCAGCTCAGTCTTCATAGCTGTGTCACGGCATTTGTCGTCACCACCGAACCACCCTCCACCGGACTTTGCGCCTTGCACGCCTGGTTCAGGGTCAGCGATTTGGTCTCCGGTGCCCAGGCCCAGGACAGCAGTGCGCCGATGGCCAGGATCGCCGCGAGGATGCCCATGGTCGGGCTCAAGCCGATCCCCGCCACGCTCACCGGCAGCAGGAAGGTGCTGACCGCCGAGCCCAGGCGGCTCACGGCCGTGGCCAGGCCAATGCCGCTGGCGCGTACCTCGGTCGGGAAGCTTTCGGCCGGGAACACGCCCACCAGGTTACTCACCGCCGACAGCACCAGCGTGAACAGGCCGAACACCAGCACCATCAGGAACGCCGCACTGCCCGGCAATACCGCCAGCAGGAACAACGCCACGGCGAGGATGATGAACGAGTTGATCAAGAAGCCCCGACGGCTGAACTTGATGGTGCACCAGATGCCGATCAGTGCGCCGAGGATCAGCAGCAGGTTGAGCATCAGCTCGGTGCCGAAGCCTTCGGCCAGGCCCATCTTCTGCAGGATCGACGGCAGGAAGGTGTAGATCGCGAAGTACGGCATCACGATGCACACGAAGAACAGGCAGTTGAACGCGGTGCGTTTGCGGTATTCACGGCTGAACAAAACGCTGTAGCCGGAACGGGTTTCGGTGGAACGGGTTTCGTCGAGCTCGACGTTGTCGCCCAGGTATTTCTTGACGATGGCACGGGCCTCGGCAATACGGCCCTGGTTGACCAGCCAGCGCGGCGATTCCGGAGTACCGATGCGGGCGATCAGAATCAGCGCTGCCGGGATGGCCGACGAGGCCAGCATCCAGCGCCAGGCATCGTCACCCAGGCTGAGCATCGCGGTGCCGACGAAGGTGGCGGCGACGTAGCCGAAGGTCCAGATCACGCTGAACGAGCCCAGCAATACACCCCGGTGCTTCTTCGGCGCGAACTCGGCCAGCATCGCATGGCCGACGCTGAAGTCACCGCCCAGGCCGATGCCGATCAGCACCCGGCACAGGAACAGGGTCATGGCCGACTCGACGTAGAACTGCATCACGGACGCGAGGGTGATCAGCACGAAGCTGACCAGGAAGATTTTCTGCCGGCCGACCTTGTCGGAGATCCAGCCGAAGAACAGGCTGCCGAGGAACAGGCCGATCAGCGCCGAAGAGCCGATCAGGCCCTGCCAGAATGCGTCCAGCTGCATCTGCGGGCTCAGCAGGGTGAATGCGATACCGATCAGGCCAAGGATATAGCCGTCGGTGAAATGCGCGCCGAAGGTCAGGCCGGCGATCTTGATGTGGAAGCGACCGATGGGCAGGTCGTCGATTTTTACCGGTGCTACGGACATGTTCGTCTCCATTTGTTGTTATTGACGGAGAAATGAAACGGATAACGCTGGCGTCTTATTGTGGGAGCGAGCCTGCTCGCGATGAGGGCGTGTCAGTCGACAGGCGTGTTTTCTGGTACACCGCTATCGCGAGCAGGCTCGCTCCCACAGGTGTTGGCAGGGGGTTGAGGTTACAGGCCGCCCATCAACAGGTATTTGATTTCCAGGTAGTCTTCCAGACCGTACTTGGAGCCCTCGCGTCCCAGGCCCGATTCCTTGATGCCGCCGAAAGGCGCCACTTCCGTGGAAATGATCCCTTCGTTGATCCCGACCATGCCCGCTTCCAGGCCTTCGGCCATGCGCCAGACGCGGCCGATGTCGCGGCTGTAGAAGTAGGCCGACAGGCCGTACGGCGTGTCGTTGGCCCGTTGCAGCACTTCGGCTTCATCCTTGAAACGGAAGCAGGCAGCGACCGGACCGAAGGTTTCATCCTGGGCAATCAGCATGTCGGCGCTGGCTTCGGCGAGGATGGTCGGCTCGTAGAAGGTGCCGCCCAGCGCATGACGACGACCGCCACACAGGACTTTGGCGCCCTTGCCCAGCGCATCGCTGACGTGCTGCTCGACCTTGGCCAGCGCAGCGGCGTTGATCAGCGGACCTTGCTCGGTTTCGCCTTCCAGGGCATTGCCCACGCGCATCGCCGCCACGGCCTCGGCCAATTTGCCGGTGAAGGCTTCGTACACGCCGTCCTGAATGAAGAAGCGGTTCACGCAGACACAGGTTTGCCCGGTGTTGCGGAATTTCGAGGCCATCGCGCCTTTCACCGCCGCATCGATATCCGCGTCGTCGAAGACAATGAACGGTGCGTTGCCGCCCAGCTCCAGCGAAACCTTTTTCAAGGTGTCGGCGGCCTGGCGCATCAGCAGTTTGCCGGTGCGGGTCGAGCCGGTGAACGACAGTTTGCGCACGATACCGGAGGCCTGCAGCGCACCGCCGATGGCCACCGCGTCGCCGGACACCACGTTGAACACGCCGGCCGGAATGCCGGCCTGCTCAGCCAGTACCGCCAGGGCGAAGGCCGACAGCGGGGTTTCTTCGGACGGTTTGAGAATCATTGTGCAACCGGCCGCCAGTGCCGGGCCGACCTTGCGGGTGACCATCGCCAGCGGGAAGTTCCACGGTGTGATCGCGGCGACCACGCCGATGGCTTCCTTGACCACGACGATCCGCGCATCGGCCTTGTGGCTCGGGATCACGTCGCCATAGGCGCGCTTGGCCTCTTCGGCGAACCACTCCAGAAAGCTGGCGGCGTAGACCACTTCACCCATGGCCTCGGCCAGTGGCTTGCCCTGTTCGCGGCTGAGCAAGGTGGCCAGGTCCTTTTGATTGGCCAGCATCAACTCGCCCCAGCGCTTGATGCGCTGGCTGCGTTCCTTGGCGGTCAGCTTGCGCCACGCCGGCAAGGCGCGGTTGGCGGCGGCGATGGCCTGGTTGGTTTCTTCGGCGCCGGCCTTTTGCACTTCGGCGATCAACTCGCCGGTGGCCGGGTTGAGCACCGGGTACGTCGTCCCGCCGCTAGACCATTGCCCGTCGATGAAATTGCCGTGACGGATCAGCGCGCTCATGCCACGGCCTCGGTCAGGTTGAAACGCTCCGAACCCGGACGAGCCGTGCGCAGGATACGCTTGCCGGCGGTGTAATCGTTGATCACGTCACACGGGGTGTAGTTGCGCTCCAGCTCATGCAACTCTTCGGCGTCCAGTTTGGTTTCCAGGGCCGCCAGGGCACTGTCGAACTGCTCGGTGGTATCGGCGCCCACCAGCATGCAATCCACGCCCGGATGGTTGGCCACCCACGCCTGGGCAATCTGCGCGTTGGACACGCCACGGGCACGGGCCACGCGCTGTACCGAACGAGCGATTTCGAACGAGGCTTCGTCGCTGTACATCTGTTGGGTGAAGAAGTCGGTCTGGTTGCGGGTCGACTGCACATCGCCGGTCAACAGGCCGCGTGCCAGCGGGCTGAACACGGAAACGCCCAGGCCCTGGTCGCGACAGAACGGAATCATCTCGCGTTCTTCTTCGCGGTAGGCGCAGTTCAATTGCAGTTGCATGTTGATCGGCTTGACCCAGCCATTGCGTTCGCAGGCCATGAGGATCTTCGCCAGTTGCCCGGTGAGCATGGTCGACACGCCGATGTAGCGGGCCTTGCCGGAGCGCACGATGTCGTTCAGCGCGCTCATGGTTTCCTCGACCGGCGTGTTCACGTCGAAGTAGTGCAACATGAAGACGTCGACGTAATCCATGTCCAGGCGTTTGAGCGAGGCATCGATGCTGTCCATGATGTGCTTGCGCGAATGGCCGCTGGCGTTGATGCCGGTGCGGGTGCCGTAGCCGACCTTGGTGGTGATCACCAGGTCTTCGCGACGGGCCAGGCGCTTGACGATACGCCCCACCACTTCTTCGCCGACGCCGGCGGAATAGAAGTCCGCCAGGTCGATGAAGTTCACGCCGTTGTCCAGCGCATGCTTGACGATCGGCTCGCTTTTCTTTTCATCGAAGATCCACGGTTTCCAGTCCGGGGTACCCATGTTCATGGTACCCAGGCACAGGCGGGAGACTTCGAGGCCGGAGTTGCCCAAACGAATGTATTGCATGGTGTGGACCTCAGGCCTTAGGGGTGTAGAAAGGGTTGCTGATGTGATTGACCACATCCTTGAGCTGCGCGGTGAACGGCGTGCCGGTCAGGGCGGCGCGGATCGCGGTGCGGCAAGCGTTGTAGTTGTTCAGGTACACGGCATCGAGGTCGTCGCAGGACGGGTTGACCCAGTTGGCGGTGACGATGGCCCACTCGTCTTCGGCTTCCGGCGGCAGGGTGCCGTCGAGCAGCGCTTCCAGGACTGCCTTGGCGATACCAGCCTGGGACGCGCCCCAGGTGGCATTGCCGTGCAGGTCGCTGCCGATGGCGGCCTTGTTTACATACAGGGTCATCGGCTTGACCGGGATGTTCGGCTGGGCGATCACCATGAACGGGCAATGGCCCTGGCTTGGCGAAGCCAGGCTGTTGGCGAACGCCTGGCCTGCCGGGCCGTTGCGCGGGCCGATCAGGATGTTGATGTGTGCGGCGTTCACGCCCGGGCCTTCGAAACCTTCACCGATGTACAAGTCGAGTTCTTTCATGAGTCGTTACTCTTTGGGACGCAGAGGGATTTTGGGTGGTCAGCAGCGCACGCAGGCACGAGGCCTGGCGTGGCGGATGTCGGGGTTCGAAGAGCGCAGCAGGGAGCTTGCGAAGACGCGGCAGTGATGATGAATCATGGTTGCAAACGCTCTTTTTTGTTGTTGATGAGCTGGTTTGCGATTTTTTAACACCGGGGGTTGGCGGGGCTGTAACCATTAAAAGTCATGGGGGTATGACTTCAGGTCATACCCCCATGAGTTGTGCAAAAAACTGTGGGAGCGAGCCTGCTCGCGATGGCGACAGGTCAGTCAACATTGATAGCGACTGACACTGCGTCATCGCGAGCAGGCTCGCTCCCACAGGGGGGGCGTTGCGTTGGGTTATTGCGACATGGCGTCCTTTTTCATTGCGTCCTTGGACATGGAGTCGGTTTTCTTCATGGCGTCCTTGGACATCGAATCGGCTTTTTTCATGGTGTCCTTGGACATGTGGTCGGTCTTCTTCATGGCGTCCTTGGACATGGCGTCGGTTTTCTTCATCGCGTCCTTGGACATCGAATCCTTGCTCATGCTGTCGTTGCTCATGGTGTCGGCAGCGAAAACACTGGCGGCGCCAACGGCCAGGCACATGGACAGAACAACGGTGGTCAGTTTTTTCATGATGAATCTCCTTGGAGCACGGGTTTGCGGGCGGTGAATGTTTCAGGCTTTCGTCAGCTGCCACCGAACCAGTTGTAGCCCTGGTCTTCCCAGTAGCCGCCGCTGTAGGTGTTGCTGACGAAAATCGCCTGAATGTGTTTGGGGTTCTTGTAACCGAGCTTGGTGGGCATGCGCAGCTTCATCGGGAAGCCGTACTCGCGGGGCAGCACCGCACCGTCGTAGGTCAGCGTCAGCAGGGTCTGCGCATGCAGCGCGGTGGCCATGTCGATGCTGGTGTAGTAATCGTCGGCGCATTTGAAACCGACGTATTTGGCATCGGTGTCGGCGCCGACGCGCTTGAGGAAGTCGCTGAAGCGAACGCCGCCCCAACGCCCGATGGCGCTCCAGCCTTCGACACAAATGTGTCGGGTGATCTGATCGGTCTGGGCCATGGCCCGCAGTTCTTCCAGGCGCCAACTGCGCTTGTCTGCCACAAGCCCGGTGACTTCCAGGCGATAGCCCTCCTCTTCCACGGTCGGCGCGTCCTCGATGCCGTAGAAGGCATTGAAGGGAAACGGCCGGGTGATCATCGATTCGGGATAGGTCGGCGCCATCGCGTTGGGGTTGAACAGCCAGCCCTGTACCCGGTCGTTGAAACGGGACATGGACGACAGCGCCGTGTCGACGCTTTCGTTGTCGGTGATGTTGCAACCGGACAACAGGGCCACGCCGCCAAGGGTCAAACCGTGCAGCAGGAACGAACGGCGCGAGCGGTCCTCGATCTGCGGGGCGAGGATTTTACGGGCCTCGATCAGGATGGAAGACTCGTCCAGTCCCGGTATCTGGATGCGCTTTTTCATACGTGCTCCTTGCGACCGACGATCATGGCCAGCAGTGTCCTGGGAACCAGTGCGACCATCACCAGATGCACGGCAACGAACGCCACCAGCAACGCCATCGCGAAGAAATGCACGCGTCGAGCGCCTTCGTAGCCGAACAGCAATTCACGCAACAGCGGGAACTGCACCGACTTCCACAGCACCAGCCCGGAGAGCACCAGCATCGTGATATCGACGATCACGAACAGGTAGGCGAAACGCTGTACCTGGTTGTAATGACTCAGATCGGCGTGCCCCAGTTTTCCCCGCAGGGCGGCCCACAGGTCATGCAGCACACCCTTGGGCGAGACCGGGAAAAATCGCCGTTTCAGGCGGCCGCTGAACAGGTTGAAAAACAGATAGACCAGGCCGTTGATCGCCAGCAACCACATCGCCGCGAAGTGCCATTGCAAGGCACCGCCGAGCCAGCCACCGAGGGTGATCGAATTGGGGAAGCTGAAGTCGAAAATCGGCGAGGCGTTATAGACGCGCCAACCGCTGGTGACCATGACCAGCACGGCCAGAGCATTGAGCCAATGGGTAAGCCGTAGCCAGCGCGGATGGCTGGGCCTGGGTGAAGCAGTCGACTGCGACATGTCCGGCTCCTGGTTGTTGTTCGTTGGAGCCGAGTATGGAAGCCGGAAGATCGCCAAATCCTCACGTAAAGTTAAATTTAACGTGATAACTCCCCGCCCCCCCACCCGTAGGAGCCAGGCTCGCCGGCGAAGAACGATGACGCGGTGTAGCAGATACACCGCAGCGCCTGGTTCGCGGGCAAGCCTCGCTCCTACAGGGCGAAGAACGATAACGTGGTGTAACAGGTACACCGCAGCGCCTGGTTCGCCGGCAAGCCTGGCTCCTACAGGGATCGGGGTGCTCCGTTCCATGGTGCAACTGTGGTTAAATGCCGCCCCCTCGAATTGCTGACCTTCACCTATGAACACCGACGCCCTCGCCACGCTCCACGCGCATTTGCTGACCGCCCTGGCGGCCGCGCCCGCTGAAACCCGCCGTCTGTTCCACGGGCGCGGGCGCTGCTGGCCGGGGCTGGAGCAGTTGACCGTCGACTGGCTGCAGGGCGTGGTGCTGGTGGCGCTGTTCAAGGAGCCCGAGGCAGAGCAACTGCAGGCGTTGAAAGAACAATTGCTGGACGTCACGCGGTCACAGGCCTGGGCGCAATCCGGTGCGCATACCCTGTTGCTGCAACATCGCTACCTGCTGCAAAGCACCACCGAATGGCTGCTGGGGGATGAAATCGACGAGCTGACCATCACCGAGGGAGGCCTGAAGTACCGGATCGACCTGGGGCGCAAGCAAAACACCGGGTTGTTCCTGGACATGCGCTATGGCCGTGACTGGGTGCGCGCCAATGCCGAAGGCAAACGGGTGCTGAACCTGTTCGCCTACACCTGCGGCTTTTCCGTGGCGGCCATCGAAGGTGGCGCCACTGCCGTGGTCAACCTCGACATGTCGAGCCCGGCCCTGAGTCGTGGCCGCGACAATCACCGGCTCAATGGCCACGACCTCGGCAAAGTAAGTTTCCTGGGCCACGACCTGTTCAAATCCTGGGGCAAGGTGATCGGCAAAGGCCCTTACGATCTAGTGATCATCGACCCGCCGTCCTTCCAGAAAGGCAGCTTCCTGCTGACCAAGGATTACCAGCGTGTACTGCGTCGCCTGCCGGAGTTGCTCAACCCGAAAGGCACGGTGCTGGCCTGCATGAACGACCCGTCCTTCGGTGCGGACTTTCTTATCGACGGCGTCACCCGCGAGGCACCGGCCCTGCGCTTCGAACAGCGCCTGGACAATCCGCCGGAGTTTCCCGATGCCGACATCGAGTGCGGGTTGAAGGCACTGGTGTTTACCCTGGCGGATTAAGCACCAGCGCAAACAGCTCGCCATGCCCGCTGACATTGAGCTTGTGATAGAGATTGCGCCGATGCACTTTCACCGTCTCCGGGGAGATGCCCATTTGCTGGGCGATGGCTTTGCTGGAAAAGCCCTGGAGAATCAGGCGCGCGGTTTCGATCTCGCGCAGCGTCAGCCGTGCGTCGAAACGATCGAGCAAGGTCGCCATGTCTTTGGCCGGCGGTTCGGCGACCGGCCCTTGCGGCGGGACCAGATCCAGGTGTCGGCGCATGGCCGCCAGCACCCAGTCACGCACGCACAGCAAGCGGCCTTGCTCTTGAAGGCTAAAGCGTGAAAAACGCCCCAGGGACAGGCCCAGCACGGCGCCGTCGACGTTGATCATGAACTGCAACTCGTCCCCACCGACCACGGTGCTGAAGTAGCTCAGGTAGTACTCACTGTGCTGGAACTGGTCGGGGGCCACCGATTCAAGGCTGTGCAAACCGTCGGCGATGCCTGTGCAGGCGGCTTGGTAAAACGGATCGAGCAGGTACATGCCGGCGCTGTAGTGCGCCAGCTCTTCCTGCTCATCGCTGTTGCCCCTGGCATCGAAATCGATCAGCAGGCGCGGTACGTGCCCCCGTCGCATCAGCGCCACCAGCGCATTGTCCAGCGGCACCAGCAACCGCAAGGTGTCCACCAGCGCACGCCAGAAGCCGTCCTGCCCCACCGTCGCGAAGACCCGTGCCAGCCCCTGGTGCACCGGCAACTCTTTCAACAACGCGTCCACGCACTACCCCTTTTGAGTAACCCATGATGGGAATGGGTGAAGTTCACCCCGGTCGATACGCTGCAAACTCCTGATTACCACCGGCCACAGCAGGCCAGGAGTGCCGCATGATGAGTCGTCACCGCTCGTATTTCAATCTGGGGTTTGGCGCCTGCCTGGCGCTGTCGCTGCCCGCTTTTGCCGTCGATGCCCCGACCGTGCATGTCTACAACTGGTACGACTACATCGGCCCGACCACCCTGCACGACTTCAAGCGTGACACCGGGATCGAACCGGTCTACGACACCTTCGACAGCGCCGAAGTCCTGGAAGCCAAGTTGATGACCAGTCGCAGCGGCTACGACGTGGTGGTGGCCAGCAACTACAGCCTGCCCAACCTGATCAAGGCCGGTGCGCTGGCGCCCCTGCCCCGCGACGGGATGCCGGACTTCAAGAACATGGACACCGACCTGTTGGCAAAACTGGCCAACAACGACCCGGGCAACCAGTACGCCGTACCCTATCTGTGGGGCACCAACGGCATCGGCTACAACATCGACAAGGTGCGCGCCGCGCTCGGCGACAAGGCACCGGTGAATTCCTGGGACCTGGTGTTCAAGGAAGAGAACCTGGCCAAACTCGGCCAATGCGGTGTGGCAATGCTCGATTCGCCATCGGAGATGCTGCCGGTTGCCCTGCATTACCTGGGCCTGCCGCCCAACAGCACCAACCCCGAGGACTACAAGAAGGCCGAAGCGCTGCTGCTCAAACTGCGTCCGCACATCGCCTATTTCAACTCATCGAAATTCATCAGCGACCTGTCCAACGGCAATATCTGCGTGGCCGTGGGCTGGTCCGGGGCGATGCTGGAGGCCAAGACCAATGCCGAGCAGGCCGGCAATGGCGTGAAGATCGCCTACAGCCTGCCCAAGGAAGGCGCACCGGTATGGTTCGACACCCTGGTATTGCTCAAGGACGCGCCGCACCCGCAACAGGGGCTGGCCTTCATCGATTACCTGATGCGCGCCGAGGTCATCGCCCCGGTCAGCAGCCATCTCAACTACCCTAATGGCAACCGCGACGCGACCGCCCTGGTGGCCGAGACGACACGCACTAACCCTGCCGTTTACCCGTCGGCCGAAGCGCTGGCCACGCTGTTCACCCTGCAACCTTTGCCGCCAGCCACGGAACGAGTGCGCACGCGGATCTGGAGCAAGGTCAAGAACGGACAGTAAACACACCGCAGATCCCTGTGGGAGCGAGCCTGCTCGCGATTGCGATCTGGCATTCAACATTGATGCTGTCTGATCCACCGCTATCGCGAGCAGGCTCGCTCCCACAGGTGGATTGCAGTGCCATGACGACCCGCTAACACCCTTTTTTCTGCCACGAATTGAAGATGAGTAATCCCATGAAACCACGTGCCCGCGACCTGAATATTCAATTTGGCCAACTGCAACCCGGCCCCCTCAATGCGATCACCGACGTGCCTGGCGTACGGGTCGGTCACAGTCAGGTACGAGGACGTACCGCGGGCGGTCGCGACATTATCACCGGTGTCACCGTGATCGAGCCCCGTGCCGGTTCCACCAGCCAGCAACCCTGCTTTGCCGGTGTTCATGTGCTCAACGGCAATGGCGATGCCACGGGACTGGAGTGGATTCGCGAGGCGGGCCTGTTGACCAGCCCGGTCGCCTTCACCAACACCCACAGCCTGGGCGTGGTGCGCGACGCGCTGATCGCGCTGGACCGTGAGCAGCAGCCGGATGACGGCCGGCTCTACTGGAACATGCCGGTGGTGCTGGAGACCTTCGACGGCTTGCTCAACGACATCAACGGCTTTCACGTCAAGCCCGAACACGTGGCGCAAGCGCTGCATTCGGCAGTGGGCGGCAAGGTGGCGGAAGGCAATGTGGGTGGCGGCAGCGGCATGGTCTGTCACGAATTCAAGGGCGGTATCGGTACGGCGTCGCGGCGGCTGGACACTGCCCAGGGCGGCTGGACCGTCGGCGCCATCGTCCAGGCCAACCACGGCACCCGCAACGAATTGCGCGTCGATGGCTACCCGGTCGGCCGCTACCTGGAGCAGGCCGACTCACCCTTTGCCAAGGCCTCCCTGCCGCACCCGGGCATGGGCTCGATCGTGGTCTGCCTGGCCACCGATGCACCGTTGCTGCCGCATCAGTGCACGCGCCTGGCGCAACGTGCCAGCCTGGGCCTGGCCCGCACGGGCGGCGGCAATGAAGACCAGAGCGGTGACCTGTTCATTGCTTTCGCCACCGGCAACTCGCACGTGCCGCCCGCCGCTTACGAGCGCAAAGGCGCGCCGACCACCGGGGACCTGAGCATGGTCAATAACGATCACATCAGCCAATTGTTCTTGGCGGCCACCGAAGCCGTGGAGGAAGCCATCATCAATGCCTTGCTGGCCGCCGAAACGACCGAAGGTAACGGCCATACGGTGCAGGGACTCGATGCGCAAACGTTGCTCGAGGCTCTGAACCGGGCCGGCTGGCCAGGCGAGCGTCATCGCGCAAGCTGACACTTGTGGGGGAGATTCGACTAGCGGTACTTGAGGTCCAACCCCCACCTTTCTACGATGAAATTGCGCAACCGCTTGCTTGCCCAAGCCGTTGCGCAGGTGGTGAGTGCATTGAACCCCTATCAAGCTCACCGCCTGCTTCATGCGCATCTTGAGCCTCAATGGCTCCACTTCTCTCCCCATCGAAGAGCTTTGAGGCTCTTTTTTAACCCTTTGAAAACCCACTCATTCCACGGTGGCAGCGAGCCCCGCTCGCTGCCCCGCGCTGATCGTCACTGACCTGCGGCCACCGAACGCCACGCCGCGTCGGCGAGCACATCCCGATACGCCTTTGGACTGCCCTTGACCCGACCCGACAACCAGGCGCGGCAATAGCTGTCGGCCTGGCCGATGATCAGCGACAACATCAACTCCGCCGGGATGCCTCCCAGCTCATTCCTGTGTACCGGGTCGAACAGCCACTCCAGCAGTGATTTATTGCGTGCCTTGTTACGCGCGGCCAGTTCGTCCTTGAACGGTCCCTTGGTCACGGCAAATCGCGCGTGATACTGAAAACGCGCCCATTCGGGCTGGCTGTCGACCCAATCCACGAAACTGTGCACCAGTGCCCGCACGCCCGCTTGTGTGGTGGTCGCCTCGGCCAGGTAGCTGTCGCGCAGCCGTGCCTGATCATCCAGCGCCGTGAAAAACAGCGCGGCGACCAGCCCTTCCTTGTTGCCGAAATGGTGGTAGATGGCGCCGACGCTGGTATCGCATTCGGCACGAATCATGTCGATGGTCGTGGCCTCGATCCCCTGCTCGTTGAACAGTTCGAGGGCCTTGCGAAAGATGTCGCGCTTGAGTTCGGCGCGGCGGCCGGGGTAGCAACGCTCAAGTAGATCTGAAGTTTCCATACGAGACACGGGCCAGAAAAATCAATGATGAAGGCTGGCGGCTGCCAGCGGACAAGTGGCGCTAGGTTGACAGATTTCGCGCAAACAGAATACCGTTCCGTTACAGAACATTATTCCGTTAAAGAATATTATTCTGCCAATTGTCCTTCACAGAGGCTTCAACATGAGTCAGTTCCTCAGCATGTTTAACAGCGCAGGTCCCCAGGCATTCAGCCAAATGGCCTGTCAGGTCGCGCCCTACTTCAGCAGCATCAATCCTTTGGTCACCGAACTGCGCAAAGGCTCGGCCATCGTGCAGGTGCCGTTTGCCAAGGAGATCACCAACCATCTGGGCACCGTTCACGCGATTGCGATGTGCAACGCCGCCGAACTGGCTGCCGGGATGATGACCGACGTATCCATCCCCACCGGTGCACGCTGGATTCCAAAGGGCATGACTGTCGAATACCTGGCCAAGGCCAAGAGCGATGTGACGGCAGTGGCCGACGGCGAGGCCGTGGACTGGAGCACAGAAGGCGACAAGATCGTGCCGGTGGACATCCACGACCTGGAAGGCAAGAAGGTCTTCACGGCGCGGATCACCATGAATGTGAAGCTGTCCTGACAGGGGTATCACCGAGAAAACGTGTGGGAGCGAGCCTGCTCGCGATGAAGGCGGCACATTCAACTTCGATGTTGACTGGCCAGACGCCATCGCGAGCAGGCTCGCTCCCACAAGGATCTCCAGCGAACACATCATTCAAGTACGACGCTGATCCTGTGGGAGCTGGCTTGCCAGCGATAGGGCAACACTTTCAAAATCAATGCCGACTGATACACCGCCTTCGCTGGCAAGCCAGCGATAGGGCCAACACATTCAAAATCAACGCCGACTGATACACCGCCTTCGCGGGCAAGCCCGCTCCCACAAGGATCTCCAGCGAACACATCATTCAAGTACGACGCTGTTTCTGTGGGAGCTGGCTTGCCAGCGATAGGGCCAACACATTCAAAATCAACGCCGACTGATACACCGCCTTCGCTGGAAAGCCAGCTCCCACAAACATCTCCAGCGAGCACATCATTCAAGTACGACGCTGATCCTGTGAGTGGGGCAGCAGGTAGACCGCTATTGGTTGTTATCCCCCATCAGACCAGTCGCAAGCGCGGTCCGCTGGCCGGCACGGCGTCTTCCCCAAGGCGCCCACGCACAAACTCGCGGGCCTTTCGCGTCAACTGGTCCAGATGCCGGTCACGCTGCTTCTCGGCATCCTGCATGGCCCGTTTGCCGTGCTTTTGCAGCAGATACGCATGAATCTGCCGAACCTCCAGCGAGCTGTAGATCGGCGCCACATCCAGCAACGCCCTCAAGCCGTCGCTGCCGTGATCGCGGGTGTTCATCAGCACCTGGGTCTCGCGCACGCCAACCACTTGAAAGCCCATCGATTCGAAATACGGCACCTTGGCCACTGCGCAGGTCAATTCGGCGTGAGGGTAGCGAGCGACCATTTCGCGCAGCATCCTGCGCGCCACGCCCTGGCGACGATGGCTGGCGTGCACCGCCAGATAGGCAACCGCGCAGGCATCGGGATCGTCCTTGAGCGGCAGGTACAGCAGGAATCCGATGACGCTGTCCGGGTCATCGGGATCTGTGGCGACGATCAACTCCACATCGATGCCTTTCGTTCCGTTCAATGCTTCCAGATACAGGTGTACTTCGTAGCCGATCGCGTACTGATACAGGTTGTACAAAAGGTTGCTGGGCGCAATCGCGACCATGCTGATGTCGGTCAGGTTGTCGACCACCAGTTGCAGGATCTGACTGTTGACGGGCTCGGGACACGGCGTTTTGAAGTGGCTGATCAGGGGCATTGCGAGGGCGGACTCCGCAGGTCGGTGGCTGCGTATCATAACGCGCCGCTGTCCCTGGTGGCGCCATCGGTTCACTTGCTGCTTTCAGGCAGAAAATCGATAACAATCATCATTTGATAATGCCTATTATTTACTTTAAAGACGGATACAGACTGTAAAAACCGAACACTGTCGACCACGCCAATCCCCAATAAATACGGGCACCTTCCCCAAAAATGAGGAATATCCCCCACCCTTCTCTTCACCCTCTGCGAAACATTCAGAAATAACTAGTTAATAAGACCGGTTTTTATTCATTTACTGGCACATGGCCTGACTGTTGCACCACCCCTCGTACCGCAGCAGCTGTCGTCTCCCTGGGGATGGCGGGATTCGCCAATTGGCATGACGCGAGGGGAACGCAATGAAAACCGCTACACCGCCATTCAATACGCTCAACTTGCTGAAAGGATCGGGCATGGCCTCTGTCATGCTGATCACCCTGGCCACGGCCAGCGCAGCGCCACTGGATGATTTCGGTCCGCCGCCACCCACCGACCCTTCAGCCTTCACAGACCCGCCGGCCGACCCCAAGGCCGCGCTCGAAGCGTTGAAAACACTGCCGGAAGCCAACCAGGGCGCACTGGCCCTGCCCAATGGCGTGTTCGGCAATCGGGATACGCCGCGTGCGGACAACATATTGCCGCCCGCGGCGCAGACCTCGTTCAATTACCCCACCAACGGTAAACCCAGCCCCTTGTTTGGGGCACAGCCGTTTACCCAGCAATTGCTGTTGTTCGAGGAATTCGGCACGGAAAAACTCGACCCGACACTCCCGCCGCCACCCCTGACCTTCCCGGTCCCCACGGTAGGCCCGGCACCGCAACAAGACCCGGACAACGTCGCCCGCAGCGCACCGTCCAGTACTGCGCTGGAAGCCTTTCTGCGCCAGCCCGGCCTGTTTCCGTTCCCGTCGCAGTTTTCCAACGTGCTGGACCGCAACCCCTGGAAGGCACAGATCGAAGCCTTCCTTAACCGCCATCCGGTGGGATCGCCTGCCGAGGGTCGGCCGCCAGGAAAAGGCTGGTCGCATCAGCGCTGGAACGAGTTCTTCCCGCAAGCGGTATTCAAAACCGTACAAGTGGGCGCAAGGCTCAATCAGGGCCTGCGCGATCGCCGGCAACTGCACAATTACGCCGTTGGCGAGTTCGCCCCCGGTGGGCTCTACTACCAGACCTCGGACATCCCGACGACCCTCGGCACGACCAAAGGCATCGACACCCGTTTCCATCCCAACTTCCCGCTGCAGAACCACAATGCGCTGTGGACCTTCGACGGCACCTTTCCGCCCAAACTGCTGATGGTTCGCTACGGTCAACCGGTGCTGATGCGTCACTACAACGCCCTGCCCATCGACCCGGCGGCCAACTTTGGTTTTGGCCTGCACACCATCAGCACCCACGAACACAACGGCCACTCGCCGGCCGAGAGCGACGGCTATACCAACGCGTTTTTCTTCCCCGGCCAGTACTACGACTATCGCTGGCCGCTGCAACTGGCCGGTTACGACACCATCAACACCACCGCGACCGATCCACGTGCAGCCTTCCCCTGCTCGCCTGGAGAAAAACTCTTCGTCAACGATGCCAGCCCAGGCCTCAAGACCTGCGAAAACGGCACCATCAAGATTCGTGGCGACTGGCGTGAAACCATGAGTACCCACTGGTTCCACGACCACATGCTCGATTTCACCGCGCAGAACGTCTACAAGGGCAACGCGGTGATGATGAACTACTACAGTGCCCTGGATCGCGGCAACGAAGCGATCGACGACGGAGTCAACCTGCGCTTCCCCAGCGGCACTGGTTTGCCCTGGGGCAACCGCGACTACGACGTCAACCTGGTAGTGGCCGACAAGGCCTGGGATCAGAACGGCCAATTGTGGTTCAACCCCTTCAACACCGACGGCTTCCTCGGCGACCAGATCCTGGTCAACTGGCAGTACCAGCCAAGCCTGAAAGTGCGGGCGCGCGCCTATCGTTTCCGCATTCTCAACGGTTCGGTGTCGCGTTACCTCAAGCTGGCGGTGGTGCGTGAAGTCGCCGGCAACGGCGGCGAGTTCCCCGGCCCCTCGGGCTCCGGTGTCTCCTACACCCGGGTGCCGTTCCACATGATCGGCAACGACGGCAACATCATGGAACACGCGGTGCCTTTCGACGGCAGCCTGGACCTGGACGGTGACGGCGACCTGCAAAACCACAACGCGATCCTGCCGACCCAGGGCATTGCAGAACGCTTCGACATCATCATCAACTTCGCCAAAAACGGCATCAAGACCGGCGACAAGATCTATTTCGTCAACCTGCTGGAACACAAGACCGGCAAGGGCCCGGAGAAAAACGGCCTGAAGCTGGCGGACGTGCTGTCGGAGAAATACAAGGCGGTCATCAAGCAGGGCAGCAAAGGCCCGGAATGGGACAAGGGCGACCCTGCGGTCGGCAAGTTCCTGCGCCTGGTTGTGCAGCCCTACGCGGGCCAGGACGTGAGCATGAACCCGGCCGACTTCGAACCGGCCAAACCGGGCAAGGCGGCCGGCAAAACCATGATCCCGCTGACACTGGATCGCGACGATCCGGCCGTCCAGGCCAAACTCAAGGTGGCACGCCATCGCGAGTTCATCTTCGGCCGTTCCGACGGCACCGACGAAGCGCCCTGGACCATCAAGACCGACGGAGGCCCAGGCTACAACATGGACCCTCGGCGGATCAGCGCGGCGCCACAACTGGCCAACGGCCCGACCGATGCCGGGTTCTCCGGTGACGGAACGCTGGAGGTGTGGAAAATCAAGAACGGCGGCAACGGCTGGAACCACCCGGTTCATGTGCACTTCGAAGAAGGCATCATCCTCGCCCGTGACGGCAAGGCACCACCGGAATGGGAAAAATGGGCACGCAAGGACGTGTACCGCATCGGCGAAGGCATCGACAGTTCGGTGGACGTGGATATGGCCATCCACTTCCGCGAATTCGCCGGGACCTACATGGAGCACTGCCACAATACCCAGCATGAGGACACTTCGATGCTGCTGCGCTGGGATATCGAGCATCCGGGGCAGTTCCAGTTGATGCCAACCCCCCTGCCCGGCTGGGACGGTGTCACCTACGTGAACTCCGCGGCACTGCCGACCTTCCGCACCGGCAGCAATGGTGACGAAAACAACCAGGGCGAAAACAAGAAACCGGTCGCCAACCCCGACAGCGCCATCAGCAACAATGGCCTGCCACTGACCATCAACGTGCTGGCCAACGACACCGACCCGGACGGCAACCTGCCGCTCAAGGTGGTGGGGCTGAGCCAACCGGACTCCGGTCTAGGCACGGTCACTACCGACGGCGTACGCGTGATCTACACACCACCGTCCATCGTGCCGGCGCCGTTTACCGCGACCTTCACCTACCAGGCCAGCGATGCCAAGGATGCGGTCTCGCCACCGGCCACGGTGTCCGTCGCAGTCTCCGCCGCGGCGGCCAACGAAGACCTGGTGGCCACCAGTGCCGGGGTCACGGTTCGCAGTAACAACCGCTTCACCTGGGACCTGGCCGGCACCACGTCGCGCGGTACCGGCAACACCTTGACGGTCACCGTGTCGACCACCGCCGGCCCGCTCAGCCTGGGCACCGCCACCCTCACGCCCAACGGCGCCGGCGCACGCTGGAGAGTGTCGGTCACCACCACTGGCGCAGGTCCTTCGGCAAGCCCGACGGCCACCATCAGCTCGGCCTTCGGCAAGTCGGTGACGGTGCCGATCGCGGTGCACTGACGAGGCAAGGAACAACGCCCGGTCCACGCAATGTGGACCGGGCGTTGTTCATTCAGGGGTGCTCGGCAGAGGGTTTATCCGTCAGCGATGTTCGAGTGCACACTCAGCGACGGCCGATACCCGTTCGAAAAAAAACGTCGTGATCGTCCAGCGACGACACCGCGTTATAAGCCGACGGATGCCCTTGCATGACTCCTGATCTCTTCCAGATGATGTTTTTGACCTTCTCGCAGAACCGACCAATAACGCGCAGCGCCTCGTGAAGCCCCTCCGCTCCCTTGGGCGACCACCTTATCCCTGGCTAGCCAGTGGGAAAATATTTTCAAACCGCATCTTATATTGACCCATGGATCTTCAAGGCTCTTCTCTTCCCTGCTGAGTGGTTCGAGAGAATAATGTTGTTCATCTTCATAACTAAGCTGCAGCAGACCCACCGAATCCACGCCCAACGGTGGTGGTTCTTTGTATATGCAATGCGGATCAAAACCCGACTCGAACGCAATCATTTTAATAATGATTTCCGCCCAGAACTTCTTCTTGTTATCGGACGACAGGTCACTGTAACCGAAAACAAACTTATCCGGACTTCCTGACTCGAGCGAAACCCAGTCACTCTCGATTCCCTCCAGCAACTCCCTGGACCAGGCAGATCGCTGAGGGTTTACATCCCAACTCAATATAACCGACATCACCCCTACCTCCTTATTCAGTCGACACCGTGAGAAACAGGCAATGCCACTTTTATAGAATTGCGCTCCTCCCGCCTGTCCCTGCATCCACTCATTTGTTGCAGGCTCAAAGCTCGAAAATGTCCGCCTCTACACTGCTGTTGTCTCCCCGCCCAAGCGGCGTGTCATAAACCAACAGGAGTTGCCGCCCGGGGCTGTCAGCGGTTGAGAAAAGTGTCATGCCTTCCGCATGATCGCCTCGATAACCGAAAGGCACATCCAGAACCCTTGCGAGTTTTTCCCTGAAAACCACAGTATTTCCTGTTGTATTTACGCCATTGATCCAACGACTGACCGTAACAGGGCCATCGAGGTCCATCGTCGGCCCGGCAAGTATCAACATGTCATTACCGTCCACGCACAAATCGCGAATACCCAACCCATCCAGTTGAATAAAATGCTTGCGATACAGCGCACCCTCCTCATCGATCCTCGCCAGCTTCAACGTATGGGGATCACCCCTGTCCTGTTCAGGTTCGATTTCAATAATGATTGCCCAGCCTCTGAGTACAGGCCCACGCAAGCCAATGAAGAGGCGTTTGCCGGCTATCGCCAGGCCTTCTATATCGAACCCGTTGTCCTTGCCGGGTATCGCAAAAAATCCACGCAAATGCTCATCCTGGCCGAGCGCCCTGGTGAGCGCGCTCCACGACTGCTGCCCAGCCAACTGCGCAGCGGTTCTCTGCGAATCGCTGGTTGTTCGTACCAGTTTGAGAATGCCGTCTTCATTCACGACAGGAATTCGGGCCAACAAATATCGATTTCCATCGCTGCTCACCTTGCTCAAACGCTCGATGTTCTCGCCTTCGTCTTTCCTGGCATCCGGCTGCTTGCGCTTGAGGCTATGGGAGCCAATCAGCCACAGATACTGTTGGGCCTGGTCAAAGGCGAGGCCTTCAATGTCGGCCTCCTCGAATTTCTGCCCGGAGATTGCGGGGGCAGGCAATTGCAGCAAGTCGCCCAACGCAAACTGTCGATGGTTGTCGTAAACCTTCTGAACAGCTGCCTGGTCTTGGCAATCAAAGCACTCCAGACTCAAGGTTTCATCGTTGGCAAGCCAAAGCGTCTGACCAATCTGCACCACCGCCGATAGTCCATCGCGAAGCTTCTTCTTTTCATCCAGGTCATATTGGCTGTCAAACTTGAGTAACACCTTTGCGGCACGGTTCATATGGACCACCTCCCCAGGTAAACTTTCCGGGCTGACGCGCTAACCAAACACCGAATTGCACCCCGAAAAACTATAGATGGCCGTTTCCTTCCAGCCTCTCTTGCACGATGCCGACGCCAGGCTATTTTGGAATAACTTTTAAATCCAACCACACTAATAAAAGCATTCATCTCAACTAGTCGCCGTTAGACAGGCATGCAAGCCAACACTAGACTTATCGCAATCCGGCTTTCGATCGTCCCCAACAATCACTTCATCAACCAGATGAATCTCCTCTCTTCAACAGTTCTCTCACCCTGGAGAAGATCATGTTCAAGTTCGACGATGATAAGTTCATAGAGGAATACGGAAAAAAATTCGGCCCAATGAAAGAATCGTTAGCCAACGCCATCAAATTTCTGTTGAAAAGAATCGAAGCGGATGAGCGTTTTACGCAAAACCCGACAGATCGCTATAAACTCGCTTACAGTCTGGCGACTTTCAAATGGGAAACCGCACATACGTTACAACCGATAGATGAATACGGTTCTGACAACTATTTCAATAAAAATTACGGCCCGCAGACTTCTACTGGCAAGCGCCTCGGGAATACCGAAGAGGGAGATGGAGCCAGGTTTCACGGGCGTGGATTTGTACAATTGACCGGTAGAAGCAACTACAGGAAAGCAGGGGATTTTTTTCATCGGGACCTGGAAAGCAATCCTGAACTGGCCAAGGACCCGGACCTTGCTTATGACATCGCTTTGGAAGGCATGAGCAGCGGATGGTTTACCGGCAAAAAGCTCAGCCAATTCATCAAACCGGGCCTGACACCTGATTACGAAGGAGCGCGCACGATCATCAACGGTCACGACAAGGCGCAAACCATCGCGGATATTGCACGGCGCATGGACGAATTGCTGGAGATGTCCCTGGAGCCTTGAAACCTGTCGCACTTGATCTACCGTTTTGTGACGTGCTCATTGCTCGAGCCAGCGCGCCGGACAAGGGCCCTCTCCAATCTGCGATTGCCGAGTTTCCACGGAGCCATGATGGCCACTTCTCCTGCCAAGACTGCACCCTCTTCCGCCAGCAAAACCAGGACACGCAAGCCAGCCAAAAACGCTGCAACCCCTGCCGGTCTGCCCCGCCGGCGCCCCGTATGCCCGGATCAACTGGACCTGCGTGATCGGCTCTATCAGCCGCCAGTCGGCCTGCAACCGGCCAAGGCCTTGATGCCGACGCTATGGATGAGCATCAAGAACCAGTTGCAAACCAATGCCTGCACGGGCTTCGCACTTTCGACGGTGATCGAATACCTGCTGAGCAAGGGCAAGCGCGAAAACAAGCCGGCCATCTCCCCTTTCATGCTGTACAGCATGGCTCGGCGCTACGACGAAATTCCCGAGCCGCCAAACCCGGATCCGGATCGGGCCCCGGAACTTTCCGACAGCGGCTCGAGCCTGCGCGGCGCCCTCAAGGGCTGGTACAAGCAAGGCGCGTGCGCCGCGGATCTGTGGCCCAACCTCGACATGCCGCCTGCCACCAACCTGCCTGAAACCGACTGGTGGATCGACTCGGTGCAACGCCCGCTAGGCGCCTATTATCGTGTGGACCCATTATCGATCAGCGACATGCACGTGGCTCTCAATGACCTGGGCGTGCTCTATGCCAGTGCGGCCTGTCACTCCGGCTGGGAGGTTGCCGCCAGTGAGGCCACACCACTGGCCAAGCCTTCGACGCGGTGGGACGACTATTGGCGTATTCCCTGCCAGAAGGCCGGGCTGGACGATGGCGGGCATGCCTTCGTGATCGTCGGCTACAACGAAGACGGCTTTCTGATCCAGAACTCGTGGGGCACCGGTTGGGGCAGCGCCGGGTACGCCATCCTCACCTATTCCGACTGGCAACTGAACGCAATGGACTGCTGGGCACCGCAACTGGGAGTGATCACCGCCGAGCATATGGCGATTTCCGCAGCCACGACCCTGCGCGAGTCCCCATCCGGCAAAGTGGTGGTCGCCACTTCGCAAGTGCTGGCCAATCGCGAAATCAACCCGTTCATCATAGACCTTGGCAACAACGGCGAACTGAGCCAGACCGGTGACTTCCGCACCCGCCCCGAGGATGTCGAAGACCTGGTCGATTTCCACCTCGGTGAAGCCCGCAAACGCTGGGGCTTGTCGCAAAACGACACCATCGACATCGCCATCTATGCCCACGGCGGACTCAATGATGAAAAAGCCGCGGCCGACGCCGCCAAGGAGTGGGTGCCGCTGCTGTACGACGCGAATATTTTCCCGATCTTCCTGATGTGGGAAACCGGTGCCATGCAGACCGTGCTCGACCTCATCGTCGATGCCTACAAACAGGTTCCCCGCAGTACCGGCGGGTTCTTTTCCGAACTCGGCGATGCGGTCAAGCAGTTCTATGACAAGCGCCTGGAGCGTGCCCTGGCAACCCCCGGCACCCTGCTGTGGGGCGAGATGAAACAGAATGCCGATGCCCTGAGCGGCAACCCCAAAAGCGGCTTGCAGATCCTGCACAAGGCTTTTCTGACGTCCAACAAGATCGGCAAATTCCGCCTTCACCTGATCGGCCATTCGGCAGGCTCCATCGTCCACAGTTTCATCATCGATCGCCTGGCCAAGGATGGCCTGCGCTTTGCGTCGCTGAACCTGATGGCGCCGGCGGTACGCGTCGACACCTTCGAACGCCTGGTGTTGCCGCATCTGATCAGCAAAACCGTCGATAACTATCTGCAATTTTCCCTGACGGACATGGCCGAAAACCAGGACCCGACCTGCCGCCCTTACCTGCGATCCTTGCTGTACCTGGTGTCCGAATCGTTCGAGGCCGGCGTGCGTACACCGATTCTGGGCATGGACAAATACATCCACGCCTCACCGGTGTTCAACCTGCCCAACTTCACCTACGTCACGACACCGTCCAATGACTCGATCAACTCGACTCACGGCGGCTTCGACAATGACGTGCCGACACAGAAGAGGATTGTCGCGCAAGTACTCAAGAGCCAGGCCAACGTCATAAACCTGGCCAGCGCGGCGCCGACTACCGCCGTGGCAGGTGCAAAAGCACCCCGTAGCAAGACAGTGGCGGCGAAACCGAAAAAAACGGCGGCACCCCGGCCGAAAAAACCATGAACGACACACCGACGCAGGTGGCACCTTTCGGCGCGAGCGAACTGCTCTGGTGCGCAGAGATCGATTCGAAGCAGTACTGGAATGACGTGCCGTTGCCGTTGCAGGCCGGCACGCGGTACTACCTGCGTGCCACGGGCGAATGGCTGGACTGGCATAACCCCGGCGATGCCAATGGCTATGACAAGAGCAGCATGAACTGGGCAAAGGGCCTGTTGCGTTTTCAGGCGCCGCAGGCCACCTGGTTTACCCTGATCGGCAGCATCGACCGTCAACGCAAGAGCCTCTTCATTATCGGCGACGGCAGTCGCTGGAAAGAAGGCTGGGTAGCGCCCCAGTCCGGCCAGCTGAGCTGCTACGCCAACGACGTACCGGGTTTTTACTGGAACAACAAAGGGACCGTCACACTGGAGATTTGGCGATAGATCTTCGACACCCCCAGGCCTCATGCCACGACCCGAGGTCCTGCCGCCGGCCATTGATCACAAGGCAGGAAATTTCAGGTGGACCCATATCGCAATGCCGATTTCCGAACCGAGCAGCAACAAATAGAAAATCAGCAGCATGGGTAAAAGATAGCCCCTGGTAGTCCTCATGTGGGTTTCCCAGCCCAGCGACTGATCCCCCAAAGCCTTCTCGATCTTCAACAGATACTGCCCCATCACATCGACCTGCCAGAAGGTGACCAATGCCAGCAAACCAAAAAAAAACACCATCGCCGGCGGTATCAGGCTGGCAAACACCAGCACATCGTTGAACTCGGACTTGAGCGGGTTGGTCAGGAACCACGAGTAAATCGCCGCGCTCCCAATCAGCCCGTATTTGAACAATGACGCGATTCTTTCAAGCATGGTGGAGATCTCGGCCTTGAGCTGCCGAAACTCTTCCACGTGGAAATCACGTTGATCCGGACTCATTTCGACTCTCCCTATTGAAACCACCGAATGCCGACAGCCCGCCAATGTCAGCGCTCCACAGCAACCATCCGAAAACGTATGTCGATATCGTCGGACACCACGCTATCGGCCCACTCGCCGGCACCGACCTTGAAGTCACTGCGTTTGAGTACCAACTCGCCGTCGAAAATACCGATGGCGCGCTCCGTCTTGAGTAACACCGGCACGGCCACTTTCCGCGTCAGGCCCTTGAGTGTGAGGTTCCCGGTGATCCGGTAACGGTTGTTGCCCAGATCCTTGAACTGAGTCGACTCGAATATCGCCTGCGGATACTGTTCGACATCGAACCACCCGGGCTTCTGCAGTTCGGTGTTGGCGTCTTCGCTGCCGGCGTCGATGCTGCCCAGGTCAATGGTCAACCGGGTGTGCGCCGCCTCGGGGTTCGCGGTATCGAAATCCAGATCACCGACAAACTTGCCGAAGGTGCCGTACACCCTTGAGCCCATCTGGTTGTAAGTGAAGCTGATGGTGCTGGCCGTGGGGTTCACGTCGGTGTATTGCGCGGCCTCGGTATCGATGAAAAAGCCCGACACCAGAACGGCGGCCAGCAAGGTGAAACGCGGCAATCGAGCGTTCATGGGACTCTCCGGACCAAAGCCCGCATGGAGTGAGATGGCGAACACTGCGTGGACTAAAGCAAAGAATCGCCGTTTATTCCACTCATCGGGCGACAATCAGCGCTCGCTCACACCCAACTCTCGCTGCCAGGCCCGCTGCAACAGATCGATGACTTCGCGATCCGAGGTCTGGGAAAAATCCATGTACCAGTTACCGATGGACATCAGCCAATCGGGGATCAACGGACAGATCAACTCGTCCACCTCACGGCGCAACGCTTCGGCGGTTTCAAACGGTGCCACGGGCACCGCGACGACGATGCGCGATGGCTCGTGTACCCGTGTGGCGTGGATGGCCGCCCTCATCGAAGCCCCCGTGGCCAGGCCGTCGTCGATCAGGATGACGGTCTGGTCTTTGAGCTGCAATGGCTCGCGGCTGCCGCGATAGACCTCCTCACGCCGCAACAGCTCGTGACTTTCCCGGGCGACCACGGCATCGAACGCGGCTTTATCGATCGGGTGTGCCAGCAGTGCCTGGTCATTGAGGATCTGGATACCGCCGCTGGCAATCGCGCCCATGGCGAACTCCTGATGCGACGGTACGCCGAGCTTGCGCACCAACATCAGGTCCAGATGCACGCCCAGGGCCGTGGCCACCTCATACGCCACCGGCACCCCGCCCCTGGGCAAGGCCAGGACGATGACATCTTCACGGTGGGCATAGGCCTGCAGCGGCTCCACCAGCCGCCGGCCCGCAGCGGCGCGATCCTGCAAGAGACTGTGCGATGAGGAATGCTGAGTCATTGAAAACCTCCCCAGGCACCTGCGCCTGTCGGTTAACCCCGCCCCTCATGAATTGTCGGCACAAATCCGTTGTTTTGGGCGCTGCTCCGACGAAGAGACAGGTACAGCCACCGCCTCCATGCCTCGAACCACCGCTTTCACGATCAACCCCGGCCGACCGCTTGCGGCACCCTGTCACTGTGCTCGGCAGTGAGTCTGAAACGATTGCCACCGGGAATAGCTTTCCATCACGCCCCCTGGGTTCAAGGTCAAAAGGAAATCTTGATTTCCACCCACAAGCCCTGCGAGTGATAGTCCAGGACCGCCGGGTTTTGCTCCGCGGTAGGTTTTTTCATGAAGGCCGCCGATTCGTCTGCAATCACGCTGTCTCCGATCACCACACGGTTCTGTGTCTGCTTTTTCAAGGCTGCGTAGAGGTCGGGATAAGGCATGCACCAATCGTTGCCTTCAGCGACGGCAGTCACCAGCGGAATCATCGCAACCAACCTGTCATCGGTCATTTTTTCCAGCCCCATTTGCCGCAAGGTTGCGTTATGGCTGCAATGGTGACCGACCTTGTAGAGCGTGACGCGCGCCAGGATGTCATCGACCGTCAGCGCTGCGCCCTGCAACGGGTCCGGCGTTCGCGGATAAGTCTGGTCGGCCCACGATAACCAGTTGCCAACCTGCGCATCACCCGGAAACAACAGTACCTGCTTGTCCGGGAGTTCAAAGGCCAGGACCAGACTGGTGTTGTTGGTGTCGGAGTCCAGTTTCAGTGCCAGCGTTTCAGCGGACGAATACCACTCGTCATCGATAGTGCGCTTCGATTCAGCAGGGTCGAAATACAGCTTTTGAGTGTTCGTCCACCCGGAAGGTTTACCTTGTTTGACGGCGGCCAGAGGACGTTGATGCAGCCGTGCGAACGGTATGTCGAGCGCCTCTACCGGCTTATCGTCAAGTTGATTGACCTGAAGCTCAATTGCATGCGCATCCTCTTGATCAGTCAGGTACACCTCCTTGGCCGGACCTTGGGAGGGCGAATCCTTGCGCAACCGCTTTTCGTCTCTGGGTGGGCCCATGACGTGGGCCTTGAGGCCCGCAATCGCTCTGGGTTCGACCACATCGCCCGGTTCCAGATAGCGGGTTCGCGCCGGTGTTGCCTTGTCCTTGAGCATTTGCAAGGTGCTGGCACCGGTCGGACGACCGCCGCCCGCCACGCCCAAAAACGCACTGAGGTCCAGGACCGTCTTGATGTGAACGTTGTTGTTTTTCAGTGCGCTAATTGCCGAGTGACCGGCCATGGCGGCCAACGAATTTTTCGCTTTGTTGAAATGCTGGTGAAGTGCAACGGCCTGAGGGTCAGCGGGATTCTCGGTCCATGCGAGCCAGAACTCGACAATGTCGAATTGACTCTTGAAGGTTTCCTGTTCGTAAAGAAACCCCGACAAATGATCGTGGTGCTCATGAGTCACCACCAGCAAATCCAGCTTGCCGCCGGTCGTAGTGAGCAGATCATTGACAATGTCCTTCATCAAGGCCCTGGCGTTCTCAACCCCCTGCAATACCCCGCAGTCGATCAGGATGTGTTTGACCCCGGCACCCTCGAGCTGGTGACGCAGTAAAAAACAATCGCCAAGGATGCCTCGATACATGCGCACCGATACCGTGCCTGATGATGGACGGGTCGTCATGGTTTCAGACTCCACGATGAGTCATGGCGAACGGATTATCTTCGACGTGGGCACCCCGGTAAGTCAGTGCGAGACTATCCGTGCCCGTTTCCAGGAAGTGGCGTTGATACGCCAGTCTGGCTTCATCATTGATGCGCTTGCGAATGACATAACGCACCTTGCCGTCGCGCAAGTCGATGATCAGCGTTGCGCCCCCGCGGAAGAGAAAGTCGCTGGTAAGCGGTTGTGTCGTACCGATCAGATCCTGCTGATCCTGGAGGACCTGACTGGCGACATCCAGGAAGCCCTGGCGCCGCTGCGTGACCTCGATCACCAGTTGGCGCAGGTCCTGGCCATCAGGGCCCGCACGCCGGCAGGTCCTTACCGAATGCACCTCGACAGCGGGCCGGGCAAGGTCGCTGGAGGCGAAGAGACTTCCAGCGATGTATCCGGCGATTCTGGTGGTGTTGAATACCACGCCCAACGCATCTACCCAGGCCGAGTTCGAGCGACTTGCTTTCATGATCCAGCGCCAGACGATCTTGCGATTACGTTCGGCCTGACGAAACCCCTTGTCCCGTTGGTATTGCGGTGTGATGTCCAGTGCGGGAGCACCGTTGCGTGGATTCAACAGATCCCCGGCCTCGAGGGCGACATCCGCCGACTCCCAAAGCAGACTGTCCGGCGCCAGTGACAGGCAGTTTTCGGGCAGTATGCCGCGGCGACGGAACGCCTGAATCATTGCCAGGCGATACTGCATCGGATCATTGGGAATCAGGTCGGTGTCCGCAGTGATGATGCCACGCAAAAACTCTCCAAACCGCACGTCCACCGGCGGCAAGTAATCCAGCGCTCGAATGCACATGCGCAAAACATGATCCGCCGACTTGGTCGCTTCCCGAGTCAACCGCTGAACCAGCTCCGGGGGCAGGCGGCTGCCGGGGTAGCCCACGCCATCGGCCAGGCGCAGCAGATCAGCCGAACGCTGCTCATAAATACTGATGAACGCATCGAAGACCGCAGCAACAAGAATGGCACCTCTCTCATGGGGTTCGCGCGTTTTCGACAACAAAGTCGGGTCGGGTAACTGCTGGCTGTTTTTATCGTCGATTGCCTCGCGCAACGCTGCATAGCGCCCGGTGGCTTCACCAAACTGCCGGGCCAGGCCGCTCATCCAGGAACGTTGGTTGAGACTGCCGCCATTGGCGGCAACATGCATGGACACCGCCTCCGGCAACATGAAATGCATCAGCAAGGCGACGATATCTGCAAATGCCTCATGAAACGCCAGGCTGTCGGGACTGCTCACTTCACTGTAGCGACGATGCAAGCCATCAAGAATGGCGTGCGTGGTTTCATGGGCGATGATGTCGTGGGACAGCGCAGTGAAGACCCAGCTTCCGGGGAGGTTGACGCCGGAATCGGTCATGGATGCCTTGAAGTAGCCAAACAACAATGCCTTTTTTTCTTTGCTGTAATACGCATTGGCTTCGCGCAAGGCATGTGGATAGATGCGCAGTTTGCGCACCTGCCGATATGAGCCGGAATGCTCGTCCCACTGCGGGCACCAATAGACTTTTCGCCCCAGTGCACGCTCGAACAGCTTCACGGTTTTCATCGCCACGGCAAACACCATTTGCTGATGAAAACGTGGATCGCCCTCCGAAGGCGTCAAACCGTCCTGCGCCAGCAAATTTCGATTATCCAGATCGACAGGGTCGTAAAACTGACCGCTGACGGGATCGATATCGATGACTTCGAAATACTCGTTGACCGGGCCGGGTTGCATTTTTGCTTCCCAGCGCTCCTCCCATGGAATCTGGATGGTCGCATGGCTGATGCGAGCGGTGTCCAACTGCGTGGCGGCTTGCGGGTCGAAAGCATAAACCCTGAGTTTACGCATCGGTGGTGGCGGGTAGTCAGACATGTGCCCCCCTCGAAAATACCTGGACTGCCCAACTCCCTCCATGAGTTGGCGGCCATGGAGTACTCGCCCCTACACTTGCAGAGCGCCAACAAATCCCTCGGCGCGGTCCTGCACCTTTTTGCGCAACGTTTCACGAATGGCATTCAGGACGCCTTCGTTGATCGTGATGCTGCCTGAACAATTCTGTAGCGTGACGTCATCAGTCTTGATCTTGAAAAAGACAATCTGATTCATCACGGAAGATACATTCAAGGTAAACGCCATCAGGGTGATGGTGGTCTGTCCGGCTGAATCCTGCTCCACCACAGCGATTTGGAAGGCTTGCGCTTTGAGCTTATGGCTCTCCCTTTTGAAAATGGTGATCCAGGGGGAACTGGCGTTCATCGTTTTCATCGCATTCAGGGTGGTGATCACCAGCGCGAGCCCTGTCGATCCTGCGCCCAGCAAAGCGGTGGCCACCGCAATTATGGCCTCATGAACATCGACTTCCTCGCCATGACTCTCCTGGCTATTGAATTGCTTGCTGGCAATGGTCCATCCGAGGTTGCTCAAGACGTCAAAGTAAGTGTCATACCAGGCAAAAATATCCGCAGATTGATTGACCTTGGCATTGGCCGCCAGTTGAGCAAGCAGCGTGCAATCCTGGATATCCTGACGACGCTGAGCACTGACCTGCGAAGTAAACGAAACAACATCCGCCCCCACTACAACGGCCTGTTGTTGATTGTCCAAGGGCTTGAATGGACTCACGTTTTCAGTAACGCCGAATGGACGTTGAGGCGCAATGCCAAGATGCAGGTTCGCCACAAATTCCTTGGCTGAGTCAGCCGTTGCTGTCGTCATTTCGGTAGCCCTCATAAATGGTGAACTGAAACATTGAGCAGTCGATACGCGGTTCTTCCAGAGAAAATTGCGACTCAAGCACCTCCGGATAACCGGACATGCACTGGCGTTAAAGAAGTTCGGGGGCGTACGCCGTGAGTCGGGCCTTGACCAGAGCGGCACCATGACGAGTCAATACGGCCATCTCTTCGGAAGACAATCGACGCAGGTTTGTGTCAATCGCCGACGCAAATGCCGCGTCACCCTGCCGTTCCTCACCTTCACGACTGTCGATCGAAAACCACATCGGTCTGGGCCCCTTTCCTGCCAGATGTCGATACTGCAACCGGTCGAATTCCAGGCCACGTATCTGCTCCATCATGATGTCCAGTCCGGCCTTGAGCACGAGCGCGCCAGATTCAGTCGGCTGGCTATCGTTTGCGAACGGCTTTCCGCCGTCGCTGACAATGACGTAGTCCAGCGCATTCCTGTCGCGCAGTAGCGGATTGACTCCCATATTGTCGTAGACGCCACCGTCCGTCAGCGTCACATACTCGACACTGGCAGGGCCGTACACGCCGGGATCGAGCCTCAAAGGAGGGAAAACGGGAGGAAATGCCGATGAAGCTGCAACGGCCTGACTCAAGGGGAACTCAGGCGCCGGAATCACCCCCAACTCATGCTCCCCCATCTCGCAGATTTTCCCGCCGCCAGCAACGAAGAAAAACAGGTTGCCGGTCGCAAGGTTGGTGGCATTCAAATAGATACGAGGGCCATTGCTCAGCGCCGACAGCGTTTTTTTCTGGAACAGATCCTTATCGTAAGCGTCGGCCAGCTTCTCCAGTCGGGACTCGAACGGATCGAGAGAGCCCGCGATGAATGACGACACGGCAATCGAACGTGTACGCAGGTAAGTATCGAGCATCTCAAGCTTATTGGCATTGCCCCAGTTCAGCGCAACCGTGGCCCCTGCGATACTGCCGCCACTCACACAGCTGAACAGGTCGATTTTTTCGAGAAGTCCGTTGCGTTTCAGTTCTTGCATCACCCCTAAATGGAAGGCGGCAGATCTGTACCCGCCCCCCGACATGGCCAGACCGATACGTTTGGTTTCGCCGTCTATAACCACTGACATGATGAACTCCTGATCCAGATTCACAGCCCCTGGCAAGCAACCTTTACAATTCGATGGAAACCGTACAACTTTCCAACTAAGACTGAAAACTCTAAAACCAATGCTAGCTGAGCTTTGGGCACCAACTATAAATATAAAAGCGATTAATAAAGCGCGCCTTATTGCAAATAAATCAAGCACCTCCCCACTCGCCGACTAACTTGACATCAACAGCCAATCGATTAGAAAGAGCCTCTGTAAATCCAGAGTTACAACGCAGTAACAGCCACTTAACAAATACCCATCCTTTTCGAACCCCACGACAAATAACAGTACTTCTCTGGATACTTCACAATTACCGGAGCAAAAATGGACATCGAAAAAACCATACGTGCCGTTCAAGAGGCACTAGGTGTTGAAGTTGACGGTAAGGCCGGGCCGCAAACCTGGTCGGCAATCGCCACGCGAATTGTTCCTGATCAGGTTCCCACACTGGAAAGCGCTACTTCGCCGGATCTCGACACCCGAAGCAAAACCAACATTGATACCTTGTTACCGGAAGTTCGCCCGTATGCCATTGCCCTGATTCAAAAAGCTGCACTCAACGGCATAAAGATCAAAATCATCAGTGGCCTCAGAACTTATGCCGAACAAGACGCACTTTATGCAAAGGGCCGTCCCGACAATCCGCCTAAAGTCACTAACGCCAAAGGTGGACAATCGAACCACAACTTCGGGATTGCCTTCGATGTTGGAGTTTTTGAAGGCAATGCCTATTTAACCGATTCACCCAAATACAAAGCTGTCGGTGCTCTGGGGATGGACCTGGGTCTGGACTGGGGCGGTAACTGGAAAACCTTTAAAGATGAACCCCATTTTCAGCTACGCCCTACCTGGGCCAATGGAATGCCTGAAAAAGAGATGTTGGCCGAGCTGAGACAGCGCAAGGAGGATGGCAAGGATGTTTTTGTCTAAGGCCGATAAAAGGTTGGACAATCGCGTCCCTGTAGGAGCGAGCAAGCTCGCGATGGCGGTCAACGATAACGCGGGGCGTCAGACAGCCCGTGTCGTCCTTGCGTTCATCGCGAGCCTGCTCGCTCCTACAGGTATCGAGGTCGGCCCCTACACCAACCGCTCAATCTTCTGGTGCTGCCACACCCGTGTGTAGTACAGCGTCTGCAACGCCAGCATGCACAGGTAAGCGACCGGAAACGCCATCCACACCCCTTGCAAACCGAACCGCGCATCCAGCAGATACGCCGCCGGCAATTGCACACCCACCACGCAGACAATCGAAATCCCCACCGGCACCATCACCGTACCGCTGGCACGCATGATGCCGCCGATGATCGCCTGGAAACCGAACACCAGCAGGCTCCAGAGCATGATGTGCAGCAGATGTTCGGCCATATCGCGTGTCGCCTCCTCGGTGAGAAACGAGCCCAGCAGCCACGGCGACAGCAGATACCCCAGCACCACCAGGCCACCGGTCAGGCACACGTTGATCAACAACCCCGTGCGCAGGATCGCCCCCATGCGCTCGATACGCCCGGCCCCGATGGCCTGGGCGCCGAGAATCGATGCAGTGATCGCAATCGACAGTGCCGGGAACTGCACGTAATTGACGATCTGCGTCACCGCGCCATAGGCCGCCGTGGCCTGGGAGCCGTGCTGGTTCACCAGCGCCAGGATCACCAGTTCCGACAACGACAACACCACCATCTGCACACCGGTGGGCAAACCAATGCGCAACACCTTGCCAAGAATCGCCGTGTCCAGCTTCATGGCCGCCAAAAACTCGCGGTCCGGCGCCAACGGATGTCCCTGGCGAATCAACCGCCAGGCCAGCCAGCCCATCGCCGCCAGGTTCCCCGCCAACCCGGCGAACGCCGCGCTCTGAATGCCCATCATCGGCAACCCGAACCAGCCACGAATCAATGCCGGCGTCAGTGCCAGGCCGATGCAGGTCGAGACCAGCAACGCCAGCAACGGCGACATCGTATCGCTGACCCCGCGCAGCAACTGCGTGAACAACACAAACACCAGCAGCGACGGCATGAACCACAGCATCACATGGGCATAGGCCACCGCTTCGTCCAGCACATCCCCCGGCGTGCCCAGGCCCACCAGCGAAGGCCGGGCAAACGCACTGCCGACCACCGCCGCCAGCAGGCCGATCAACAGCCCCAGAAACAATGTCGCCCCGGCAATCGCCTTCACCAGATGCAACTCCCGCGCGCCCCAGGCCTGCCCGATCAACACACCGGCCCCCGCCCCCAGGCCGATGACCAGGGCAATGAAGAAAAACACGATGGGAAACATGCCCGACACGGCCGCCAGGGCCTGGGTGCCGAGCATCTGGCCGATGTAGATGCTGTTGACCGTGCCGGACATCGATTGCAGGAAGTTCGACAGCACCATCGGGGCCAGGAACAGCAGGTAGGTTTGCCAGAGTGGGCGTTGGGGTTTGGCGGGGGTTTGCATGGGGTGGAGGTCCATCTCGACGGCGGGAGGGGTTAATAAGGATAGCTTCGATGGCATATGCCAAGGGGCGAAGAACATCTCAGGTCTGTGTTTGGAATGCCAGTTAAGACGTATGAAAGATCCGAGGTTTCATCGTTACAGATCTGACACAAAGCTCGGAAGCCATCACCTTGCCCACTGTTGCGTGGAAGCTTATAGTCCGCCCCGTCGCCCTAAATGGCGACCGGGTTTGGCGACCCGTGATATCGGGTGCAAAAGCTCTGTGCTTTCTTGCAGGCTTTTGCACGCTCGCAAAGTTGTCTTTATGGCAGCTGTGCGCGGGAGATCTTCGGGTCTGCCGGTTTTCCGATCCCGGTTCGCCAACCTGCGTACAGCTGTCACCCAATCGTTTGGCGACGATTGAGGGACATTTAACCTTTGCCTTGATCGGAGTTTTACCTATGGATAGATACATGCCCCTCACCGGAATCGACCTGATCCCGGCCTCCCTGCTCATCGACACCCAGGCCCCGCTCGACGTCCTGCAAGCCATGGCCGACTACCGCATCCGCACCGTCACGCAAGTGCTGGAAAACATCGCCTTTCGCGCCGAAATCGGTTGCGACACCGTGGTGCTGTCGGACTTTTCCAAACTGCTGGCCATACCTTTGCGCGATGGCTGCGACTTGATGGATGTCATCGGCCGTCGCCTGCGGGCGCAGGCGACGCCATAACGTTCAATCGACAGCGGGTGCACCCTTGTTTTGTGGACGCCCCGTATTCGTAGGAGCCAGGCTTGCCGGCGAAGAACGATAACACCATGAACCTGATACACCGCGCTGCCTGGTTCGCGGGCAAGCCTCGCTCCTACAGGCGAAGGCGATTTCAATGGCGACGCATGGCGCAAGGTCGCCTTCGTCGTAGGAGCCAGGCTTGCCGGCGAAAGCATTTTCAACGGCGACGCATGACGTCAGGCCGCCTTCGCGGGCAAGCCTCGCTCCTACAGGCGAAGGCGTTTTCAATGGCGACGCATGGCGCAAGGCCGCCTTCGTCGTAGGAGCCAGGCTTGCCGGCGAAGGCATTTTTAATGGCGACGCATGGCGCAAGGTCGCCTTCGCGGGCAAGTCGGATCGCCGCACCGCTCGCTCCTACAACACCCGCTATTTTGTGGGCGCCTTCATGTCCGGCGGCAGCGGGCCGATGAATATCTTCCTCAGCCGCTCATGCCCGATAACCCGAGCCAGTTCCGCAATCACGCAATACATGAAAATCAACGTAATCAGCAGAATCTGAATCGCCCAAAAGCGCGGCCAGTTCAGCTCGGTCCACAACAAACTGTTCGCATCCATGAAGCTGGGCGCCTCTTTCCAGTATTCGTACAAACGCTCCAGGTAATGAACGATGAGCGCCACCAGGGCATACATGAGCGTCTTCCAGGTGACATTCCAGATCAGGGGTTTGTCGGGAAACCGGTTGATGAAGGGCAGCATGTCCGCCACCAGCACGGACTTGCCGAGCACCATGGAGGCGATCAGTACCGAAGCCGATACCGGAAGCTCCACCCCCGAGCCCTTGATCATCAGCGCGCGAATAAGGGCGACGATGTGAAGAATGACGAAAAAGAAGATGGTGGGCGGAAGTACCTTCAAGAACTCATGTTTGATCTTGAGCATCACCGCGTTCACATTGACGTCCTCCAGATAGGAAAGCGCGTGACTTCGCGTCTTTTGACCCAACCAGCTTAGTACAGCATGGGAATCGACTCCTGCCTGTGCACGCAGACCGGGGCGGGAATCGCGTTTGTGACCAATACTGTCTGCGGACCATCGGACCGCACAGCCAGCGTGAAGCGATCGGGATGGCACAGACTCATCACGCGAGGCCATCCTCATGCGTACGATCCTTCCACTCCTGGCTGCCACCTTGTGCATCGCCACTGTGCAGGCTCAGGAGATCGAGACCGCCAAGACGCCCATCGGCGACATCCAGCTGCATTTCGGCCTGCCCGCCACCCCTGCGGAGGAGCGCCGTATCTACGACGAAATGGACTTCCAGCGCGCAACCCAGGCCTACATCTGGGCTATCCCTTTCGTCGCCATGGCGCAATGGATGGACGCCCACCTCCACCAGATCGGGGCAGCCGAACTGGAGACGGTGCTGTATCAGAACTTCAGCGACAAGAAAGGCATTCTCACCGCCAACCTGACCACGCCCTACCTGATTACCTTCGGCAACCTCTCCAAGGGGCCGATCGTGCTCGAAATGCCGGTGGGCAACACTGCGGGCATGGTCATGGACTTCTGGCAACGACCGATGACCGACATCGGCCAGGCAGGCCCCGACAAAGGGCAAGGCGCAAAATACCTGCTGGTAGGCCCCGGACGGACCGCGCCAAAAGCACCCGGCTATCGCGTCGTGCAGGTGCGGACCAACAACTTCTTCGCCGGCATCCGCGTCCTTGATCCGGGCGAGGATAAAATCGCCGCGGCACGCAAGGGTTTCCGCCTCTACCCTTTTGCGCAACGCGCCAATCCTCCCGCGCAGCAGAGCCGTGGTGTCGACGGCAAGACCTGGTCGCAGGTGCAACCGCGCGGCCTGGCCTATTGGGAACGGTTCAACGAATACATGCAGCAGGAGCCAGTGGACGAGCGCGACCGGATGATGACGGCCATGCTCGCCCCGCTGGGATTGGAAAAGGGCAAGCCGTTCCAGCCCGGGGAACGCGAGAAGAAGTTGCTGATCGATGGCGCCTTGATGGGCGAGTTGATGTCGATGAACATTTCCTACGCCAAGCGCTTCCCCGACTCCTATTACCGACAGGATGCCAAGTGGGCCTACGTGATCATGTTTGACCCCGGCCAGGAGACGCTTAACTACTCGCAGCTCGACGAGCGCACCGACTATTTTTACGAAGCGGTCACCGCCGCCTCCGGCATGGTCAGCAAGACACCCGGCGTGGGCTCGGCCTATCTGGGCGCCTACAAGGACAAAAATGACCAATGGTTCGACGGCAGCAAAACCTACCGCTTGCATGTCCCGCCAAATCCACCGGCGAAGAACTTCTGGTCGCTCACTGTTTACGACACCTACGACCGCGTACAGCTGGATAACCCGACACAGATCGCCGATATCTCCTCGCGCAAGGAAGGCTTGAAGAAGAACGCTGACGGCTCGGTAGACCTGTATGTGGGCCCGAAGGCACCAAGCGGCTGGGAGAAGAACTGGATCGAAACCATCCCGCAAAAGGCCTGGTTTGCCTACTTCCGCTTCTACGGTCCCACCGAAGGCTACTTCCAGCGCACCTACGCGCTGCCTGACTTCGAGGAGGTCAGTCAGTGAAGCCCATTGCACATCGGTCACAGTTGCCTACGCTTGCCAAGGGCTGCGCGGGCAATGGCATTCACGACCATCTTCACACCTGCCATCCACCGAATAGCGCGTTCGCCCCTCTCAAAGGTGACCCTACATGACTCCAGGTAAACGAAACTTCGGTGCCGGTGCGACATTGCTCGCCACGCTGTGTTGCCTGCCGGTGGCCCGGGCCGAAGATTCGGCGGAGCTGGCCAAAAAAGCCCTCAACCCGGTTGCCGCCATGTACAGCCTGCCGGTGCAGTACAACTGGGATCAGAAGATGGGCCCCAGTGGCGACGGCATGCGCAGCCTGACCAACATTCAGCCCGTATTGCCGTTCACCCTCAATGACGACTGGAACCTGATCTCCCGCACTATCCTGCCGGTCATCGACCAGCATGGCCTGGCGCCCAATGGCGCGGCGGACAAATCCGGTGTCGGCGATATCACCCAGAGTTTTTTCTTCTCACCGAAAAACCCCACCGAAAGCGGCTGGATTCTCGGGGTCGGGCCGGCGCTTCTGATTCCCACCGGCAGCGACGAGTTGCTGGGCAGCGAGCAATGGGGCCTGGGCCCGACCGCCGTTGCCTTGAAGCAATCGAACGGCTGGACCCGCGGCATCCTGGCCAACCATATCTGGGGCCTGGAAGGCAGCCCGCCGGATGACAAGGACAAGGTCAACCAGACGTTCCTGCAGCCGTTCTTCTCCTACACCACCAGCACCCTCACCACTTGGGGGGTGAACACCGAGTCGACCTACAATTGGCAAACCCGTGAGTGGTCGGTGCCGATCAACCTGACGGTTACTCAATTGCTCAAGCTCGGCGGCCAGCCGCTGACCGTGCAGGCCGGGCCGCGCTATTGGGCCGAAAGCCCCGATGACGGCCCGCAGGGATGGGGCTTTCGGTTCGCCGTCACGCTGTTGTTTCCACGCTGACCTCAGCGGCGTACCCGTTGTGCGCCCTGCTCGTGCCGTGGCGTACGCCGACGCTCGACAAAACCCGCCGCCAGCGTGGGTACGGGCTGTGCCGAATTGGCAACCGACGGCGCCGCAACCCACACCGAACCATGATGGCTAGCGGCCTGACGACGGCCCCCTTCACGGGCATGCAGCGGTGGATTCCAGGCCGAAGCCCGAAAGCTCATGTTCTTCAAGATCCGATTGCCACTGAGTTCATGCTTGACCACCGCCGCCAGATGCAGCAACACCAGCCCCCCCAGCATGGCGGTACTGTCCTGGTGCGCCGCATGAAATCCGCGCAACAAATGCGCATCGGTGATCAGTGGCGGCAGGCTCAACAACCCGAACACCACAATCGGACGCGTCATCATCAGCACGCCCGTCAGCAACACGATCGCCGTGATCAGGTAAATCAGGTTATGGACAAAGGTAGCCAGCAACTCACCCGGCCCGGCGGGGTACTTGCGCAGATGGTTGACGCGCAAAACGGCACGCAACAGGAAGAAGGGAATGAACAGCGTCGTCAGCGAAATATTCAAGGCCGTCAGGAATGTTTTCATATCGGGAGAGACTTTGAACAACGCGACGTAAGTACCCGCGCACAACGACCAAAGAATAATGAACGCCGATAACCAATGCAGTGCGACCTGTGTCTTTGAATATTTACTCTGCTTCATGACGGTTTCCTCAAGCTCGAAAAGAGAGAGACTACTTTTGATGCCGTCCTTCGATTGATGCCCGTCCGCTGGAACACGGATAACGCCCCGATTCCCCAGCCGTTGTGGGTGGGTTTTCCCCACTTCGCAATTACTTTGCCAACTTGTCGCGCACGCCCCGTCGATGCCCTGGAGCCCGCGCAGTTACAGGTTTTGAATGGACGATACGCATTGACCGCAGCAGGATCGCGGTTGGGGATGGCCCCAGTTTCGGGATGGATTTGCGCCGAAATTGAGGGCTGAAAAAACGCTTCGGGAACCATCGACCGCCCTTCGTCAAACGGTCACGGCATTTACAACGCGATACATCGGCAGCGACTAGGCTTTTGTGATCGAACCTCGCTCACCGAAGGTGATTGCCATGGGCACCTGCACCCTGTCCGAACTCGATGCCGCCCTGCCCGGCCTGGCACGCAAGATCCGTGTACTGGAAGCCCTGTCCTGGCCCGATGGCGTCGAAGAGGACTTCCTGGCGCACTGGCGCAACGGCCGCGCACGCCTGCCGGACGTCGAGCTGCGCCCGCGCGAGCACAGTCACGAGATCGCAGCGCTGGAGACCTTCATTACCCGTTGCGATCAAGCTGATCCGGCCGGTCATTTCCTGGCCATGACCGCACACAGCTACGCCACTGCCGCCCGCATGCTCGGCGCGATGGGCACGCCGGCCTTCACTCAATACTCATCGGCCCTGTACCGGCGCCCGGACTTTCATTACCCACGACTGAAACTGAGCATGCTGGACGCGGCCGACTTCTTCCTCAAGACCACCGATGCTCTTCTGGGTGGTACGAAAATACCGCCGAGCCCGACGGATATTCCGGCCAGGGACTTCGCCGCCTGGTTGCAGCCGCAGCTGGACGAGTTCTTCGGCGAGGGGCGAATCAAGGTCCTGCTCGACCCCACCCTGGCTTCCAAGGCCATCGCCGGGTCAAGCCGCATCCGCTTGCGCGCCAGCGCCATGTTCTCGGACCTGGACAAGAATCAGCTGTTGCAACACGAGGCTTTCGTGCATGTCGCCACCGCGCAGAATGGCGCGCAGCAACCCAATCTGAAAAGCCTGGGCCTGGGGGCGCCGCGCACGACACAGACTCAGGAGGGCATTGCCACCCTGGCCGAGCTGTTCACCGGCAGCATGGACATCAACCGCTTGCGTCGCCTGGCGCTGAGGGTGCTTGGAATTGAACAGGCCTTGCAGGGCGCAGATTTCATTCAGGTCTTCGAAGGCTTTGTCGAGGCCGGTCAGTCCGAGGAAGAGTCGTTCCGCTCGACCCAACGCATTTTCCGCGGCGCCGACCTGCGTGGCGGATCGGCGTTTACCAAGGATGCGGCCTATCTGACCGGTCTGCTGGGCGTCCACACGCTGTTGCGCATCGCCATCCGCGATAACCGGCCGGATCTGGTCAGCCATTTGTTTGCCGGGCGCCTCACGCTGGGGGATACCATTCGCCTGGCGCCTTTGTTCGAGTCCGGCTGGCTCAAGGCACCGGTCCATGTCCCGGCCTGGGCCAGCGATTTGCGTCGCCTGGCCGCCAACCTGGCCTTCTCTGCCTTTATCGCCCGGATCAACCTCGATGCACTCGATCTGGAGGTATTCATGGCCTTCGAGAAAGATCACGAAATCGATGCCAGCGCCCCGGTGATCCTGGATTCGGGGAGCTGATTTCCGGTTCTCGATCAGTCCGAAAAAAGCACCTGCTCACAGGCCTGAAAATTTCAATGCCCACAGCGTTGCCATACCCAACGCCAAGGTCAGCACCGTGCTGCGCGTTTTCCAGGCCACCCCGGCAGCGACAAGGGCTGCCGGTATCTGCGGATTGCTCAACAGGAGTTCACCCTGCCCGTTGGGATACACCACGGCGGGAAGCACCAGTGCCGCCAACACGCTCGCCGGTACGTAGGCCAGGGCACGACTGAGCAGCGGCGGTACGCGCCAGCGACCATGAAGCTCGACAAACGACAGACGCATGACAAACGTCCCCACGCTGACCGCCAGGAAGATCCCCCACAGGGACAGATCACTCATTGCAATTCCCTCTCGACGTCAGGACTCAGCGCAGTGCTCGCCGGACTTTTGCGCAGACTCTCGATCATCACGCCGGCGATCACCCCGCCCATGGAGGCCGTTACCAGCCCCAGGTTGTAGGGCAACTTGATGGCCAGCACGGCAAGCAGGCCGCCGACCGCTGCAGCCGCCAGCGTGGCCGCGCTACGCAGGTTGGGAATCAGCAGGGCCAGGAACGACAGCGGTATGGCAAAACCCAGGTTCCACGTATCGGGAATACTGGCGCCCAGGTAAACACCCGCCAACACGGACAACTGCCAGGCCAGCCACATGGAAAAGGCGGTGCCGGCATAAAAGTAGTGGGCGAATCGACCCAGCTCGCCCGACGAAAACTTGAGCACGCACAGCGCATAGGACTGATCGGACAGCATGTAGGACAAAGGCCACGTCCAGCGCCGCGGCAACTGATGCAGGTACGGCGCCAGCGAAGCGCTGTACATGATGAAGCGCAGGTTGATGATCAACGCCGTGAGCACAATCGCCGCAGGCAGCACGCCGTTGTGTAGCAGTTGCAGCGCCACCATCTGCGCCGAACCCGAGTAGAACAGCAGTGTCATGCCCAGGGTCGTGCCGGGCGACAGGCCCATGCCGATCGCCATCACGCCGGTCACCAGCCCGAAGGGAATGACGCCGGGGGTCAATGGCAGGAGCGTTCGAACACCGTGCATGAAGGCGTCCATCCCGGTTCGATAGGGCATTTCATTTCCTTTTTTGGTCGGCACTGGCGGACTTGGGTTAGCGCCCGGCGCAGCAGGGTGAGGTAGAGTGTAGGTGCCGGGGTTATGTGGGCTGAATCGACTTTTTTTTCGGCAATACAGGTAGTTTTTGTTATGGCAAGAAGCACCCAGCCCGATCAGGCGCTGATGAAAATGCCGTCGTTCAAGGCCATGAGGTCGTTCGTGGCAGCGGCCAAATATCGCAATTTCACGCGGGCGGCCGACGCCCTGTGCGTCACCCAGGCGGCGATCAGTCGCCAGATTCGCGACCTGGAGGTTTATCTGGGGACCGAGCTGTTTACCCGCAAAGGACGAGAGGTCGAATTGACCGCGTCGGGAACCGCCCTCTTCGATGCGGCGCAGCTGTCGATGCTCAATATCTTTCAGGCCACCGAACGGATTCGCCGAGAAACGAGCGACAAGCGCTCGCTCACGCTGTGCTGTTCACCGGCCTTGTCGGCGCTGTTTCTGTCCCCCAGGTTGAAAGACTTCTTCAGCGCCAACCCGGACGTCGACCTGAATGTCATCACCACCCAACAATTTCTGGCGATGGAGCCCGGCATAACGCCGGACGTCATCATCACCAAAACCATCGACCTGCGCCCCGGCTACAGCCGTATACCGCTGTTTCATGAAGTTGTTTATCCCATCTGCACCCCTCGCTACCTGGACACACACCCGCAATTGCGATCGCTGGAAAGCCTGCGCAACAGTGTGCTGCTGGACCTCAATCCCTATGGTCGCTCACAACTGTCGGAACAGGTCGACTGGAGCGTGTGGTTCGCGTTCCAGTCCCCCGACCTGCAAGTACTGCCGCCGCAAAGCCCGCATTACTTCAGCAGCAATGACTACGGCCTGCTCGTGCAAATGGCACTGGACGATCAGGGGCTCGCCCTGGGTTGGGATCATCTGGTCAGGCACCTCGTGCAGCAGGGACGCCTGGTTCGGCCCGTGGCCGAGGAAATGGTGCTCGGCGAAGCCGTTCACTACCTGATGATCAACGAGAAAAAGGACGACGATCCGGCGTGTGTTCGATTGAGGGACTGGCTGGTCGGTCAGTTTCAATAAGGGCGCAACGGGTTCACGCCAGCAACTCGGTGATCCATCGGGTTTGCCGAGCGAGGTCTTGCACCTTCTCCTCGGGCACGGGCTGTTGCGCCCGGGTGAAGTGGATCAGGGTCTTCTGCTTGCGGCGCAGTGCGCGCTGCCACTTGCCAAGGAACGCCGGGCTGCGCGCCTGCATCAACAGTGGGCCGAAGTACAGCTCTTCGGCGCTGTATGTCACGGGACCGGCGCGTTCGGCGACGATGATTTCGTAGTCGAAGCGGTTTTCGTGCAGCACTTCCTCGCAGAGGATGCGGTAGCCATTTTCCATCAGCCATTGACGCAGTGGCTGCTCGCCGCCGTTGGGTTGCAGGATCAGTCGTTCCTGGCCGCTCAGGCGCGCCTTGCCGCTGTCGAGGATGTCGCGGATCGTCTCGCCACCCATGCCGCAGAGGCTGATCGCGGTGATCCCGTCTTCCGGCTCGATTGCCATCAGACCATTGGCCAGGCGTACGGTGATGCGCTGTTCCAGATCGTTCTCGCGCACGGTGCGTTCAGCGGCGTGGAACGGCGTCAACGCCACCTCGCCGGCCACCGCCGTCGTGATGAGGCCGCGACGCATCAACGCCACCGGCAGGTAGCCGTGGTCCGAGCCGATATCGGCCAGGCGCGCGCCCGCCGGTACATGCGCCGCCACGCGTTCCAGGCGCATGGACAATGTCTGTTCGTTCAACTGCCACCCCTTTTCACCACCAACGTCCGCCATCGTCGGCCGGATCGGGGCGCGATTGTGTCGGGCATCGCCGTGCATTTCAAATTTATGCGACAGGGGTCATGGCGAACCTTGCTGGACGTCCCGGGCGATCACGCCAGCCATGGGGCGGCAGGAACCTGCCGCCGGGCTGTCAAACCTTCATGAATGGGTGAGCGCTTCACTTCTTTATCGGCGTAACGAGGGTCGTTTCATCCGTGTCGAGGACGAACACCGCCAGCAGGCGTGCAGGTTCGGTGGTGCTGGCGTTGGCGCTCACCTCGTGCACGGAACCGGGCTCCTCGACAAAGTTTTCTCCGGCTTTATAGATCTTTTCCGACTGGCCCTTGACCTTGATCCGGAACGAGCCCTCCAGGACCGTTGCATAGATGAAGGCTGTCTTCGGATGGGTGTGCGATGGCGACGCGGCGCCAGGCCCATACTCCACCACTACGCCTTTCATGCTCTTGCCAGGAATATTGGGAATGGGACGGTCGAACACGACCGTCACCTTGCCCGGAGGTGGTTCAGCGGCCGACGCAGCGCTGATCGAAAGTGCTGCGAAAGCAGCGGCCAACAGCATTCGAGTCACCATGGGATTGCTCCTTGGAATGCAGGGTTTGAGGGGGACCATTACCGAGTCGACGACGCCAGCCAGTCTTCGAAGTGGATCGCGCCCAGGCGGGCGCCCTTTGCGGCGGTCAGCGATCGATCATCCAGCACGGCACCCCAGTAGCGCGCGTTCACGTCCGGCACGACCTTGCGGTTGTCCTGGGTGGCCCGCAGGAAGCGCCTGGCCATTTCGTCGATGGGCAAGGCTTCGGGCCCTGCGACCTCGACCGTGCCATTGACCGGTGCTGCCAGTACGACATCGGCGAGCGCCGCCACCACGTCGTCGGACGCAACCGGTTGGATCAGCGCAGGCGAAGCGTGAATCTCCTCGCCAACGGCGAACGACTGGACAATGCCACCGACAAACTCCAGGAACTGCGTGGCACGCAAAATCGTATAAGGCATGCCGGACGCCTTGATCAGGCTTTCCTGCGCGACCTTGGCCCGGAAATAACCGCAATCGGGTAGCCGTTCACTGCCGACAATCGACAGGGCCACGTGATGACGAACCCCGGCAGCCGCTTCCGCAGCCAGCAGGTTACGGCTGGAGGTTTCAAAAAAATCGAGCACGGCCTGGTCCTCCCACGACGGGGCATTCGCCACGTCGACCACGACATCGGCGCCGTCCATCGCCTGGGCCAGACCTTCGCGGGTGATGCTGTTCACGCCCGTGCTGGGACTGGCGGCAAGCGCGTCATGGCCGCGTGCACGAAGGGTGTTCACCAGTTTCGATCCGATGAGGCCGGAGCCTCCAATCACTACGATTTTCATGGCTATTCTCCACTTGTCGACTGCAACCATTGCGTCGGTGTAGAAAGTTTGCCTGCGTGCATGGGTCAAGTCCTTGCGCCGGGCTTGGGTTTGCCTTGGCGAACGCTTGGTTTTTTGTCCAGAACGGCGGCTGTTCGTCCAGACGCCCGCGACGCGGACGGTGCGACAGGTTTTGAGCTGCCGTATCATCAACATCTGCAACGATCGCCAGCCGCCCGGGACACGGTGTCGAGGGCGCTTGGCCGGGAGATACTTGCCTTGCAATTCGCCTTTGACGACTTCGTGCTGGATCAGGATCGCCGGGAGCTGACCTTGCGCGGGCAGGTCGTGGCCGTCAGCCCGCAGGTCTTCGATCTGTTGCTGCTGTTCGTCAGCAACCCCGATCGGGTCGTCAGCAAGGACGACCTGCTCCAGGCGGTGTGGAGCGGCCGGGTCGTATCGGAATCGACCATTACCAGTCACATCAATGCAGTGCGCAAGGCCATTGGTGATACCGGCGAGGAACAGCGCCTGGTGCGCACCGTGGCCCGCAAGGGTTACCGTTTCGTCGGGCAGATCAAGGTCGATAACAGCGGGCACACGGATCATCCCGACAGCGACGAACATGCGCCCCCCAGCCAGACGCTCCCCTCCACCCTGCTGCTGCCGGACAAACCCTCCATCAGCGTCCTGCCCTTCCATAACCTGAGCGGCGACCCGGAGCAGGAATACTTCGCCGATGGTGTCGTGGAGGACATCATCACCGCCCTGTCGCGGATCCGCTGGCTGTTCGTCATCGCGCGCAATTCGAGCTTTACCTACAAGGGCCGTCGGGTGGACGCCCAGGGCGTCGGCCAGGAGCTGGGCGTTCGTTATGTGCTCGAAGGCAGCGTGCGCAAATGCGGGAATAAGGTCCGCATCACCGGTCAGCTGATCGACGCGACCAGCGGCACACATATCTGGGCGGAGCGATTCGAAGGCCTGCTCGACGACATCTTCGAGCTGCAGGATCAAATCGCCGAAAGCGTCGTCGGCGCCATCTCGCCACAACTTGAAAGGGCAGAAATCGAACGGGCCAAACGCAAGCCGACGGACAGCCTGGACGCCTACGATTACTACCTGCGTGCCATGGCCAAGCTGCACAGCGGGAGCCGGGAGGCGATCGAGGAAGCGTTGCCGATGTTCTACAAGGCCATCGAGCTCGATCCGGAATTCGCCTCGGCTTACGGCATGGCTGCCTGGTGCCATTTCTGGCGCAAGCTCAATGGCTGGATGACCGATCGACCGGCAGAAATCGCCGAGGGCATCAGGCTGGCGCGACTGGCCGTGGCGCTGGGGCGCGATGATGCGGTGGCGTTGACCCGGGGTGGACATGCTCTGAGCCATTTTGCCGGCGAAGTCGACGCCGGCATCGCGCTGCTCGACAGGGCGCGCCTGCTCAACCCCAACCTCGCCCCGGCCTGGTACCTGGGCGGTATTCTGCGTGCGCTGCACGGTGAAACAGAGGCCGCCATCGAAGACTTGAACCATGCCGTGCGCTTGAGCCCGCTGGATCCGGAAATGTTCAGGATGCAAATCGGCATGGCATTGGCGAACTTCTTTGCCGGGCGCTTCGACAGTGCCGCGCACTGGGCGGAAAAAGCGCTGGGCAATCTGCCCACACTGGTCCCCCCGGTCGCGCTGATTGCGGCCAGCCATGCACTCAGCGGTCGACTGGATGAGGCAAGGCTGGCGATGCAGCGTCTGCGGGAACTGGATCCCTCGCTACGCCTGGCCAACCTCAAGGACTGGCTGCCGATCAAGCGTGCGGAGGATCTTGCACGGTTCGCCGACGGGCTGAGGCTGGCCGGGTTACCGGAGTGACCGTGAACGCCTGCGCACGATAGAGGCCGGATGAGACTCATCCAGCCTCTATCGTGCGGTTCATCAGGTCATCACGTCCGTCCCACAGACCCCGTGACCGGCAAATCCCCCAGCAGTTTGAGCCCGGTGTTTTTCACGAAAGTGTCATAGTCCATCGGTTTTTCGATGCGGGTTTCAGCGTTGGGCAGTACGTAGGCCCAGGCGCGCTTGGACGATGCGTCGTACACCAGTTTGAACAGACGGGTCGGCACCCAGACCTTGTTGTCGCCGACGGTGCTGTGGCCGTTGTCGAAGAGCGGGCCGGTGAAGACATAGACATTGCCGCCGGCGCGCTGGGCAAACTTTCTGACGTCCGACTCGACCTTGGCCCAGACCTTGCGGTTGTTGGTGGGGTCTTGCGGCACCATGTTCGACAGGGCGAAGGATTGGGCCATTGCATTGGGGGTCGGTGCATCGGCTGCCGGGGACTGATGTCCACGATCCACGGCCGGATGCTGGCTACGGTAGTCGCTCAGCTCTGCCCGTCCACCTTTGGGAATGCGCGGGTCCGGGTAGAACTGGTTGGTGCGTTCCTCCCCCTTGGCATCCTGCAACTGGGCCGAATTCAAGCGCTCAACCACCACCAGCGGCGTCTTGCTGGTTTGCGAATACAGCACCGCGAAGTTATCGGAACACAGGGCCATGGGCTTCATGGTCGCCGGCACAGTGGCCAGGTTGATCGGATTGCGCGCCGGAAACAGATCGGCACAGCCGTCGAACGATGCCTGCTTCTGCTTGTTCGAGTACAGGTCCAGGGCCGCGCTCTGGCTGATCGAACCCGAACGGGATGCTTTTTCCTGATGCTCGACGGGCGGCTTGATGAAGTCCAGCAGACTGCGGGCTTGTGCCCCGGTGGAGAGCAAAACAAGGGCCGACAGCCCAACTGCAATTTTGCGTAGGTGCATGCTTTAAATCTTCGATTTGGATGGAGGTTTGAACGAAAGGCGGGTTCCGGTGCACGGAACCGAATGGAGCGGCGGCAGATTATATGGCGGCGAACATGCTTTCACTGTCCTTGATCAAGAGGCCGATGCGGATGACACCAGGACTGCTGTCGGTGGTGCGCGAATCATTGACCATGACTCGTCGCATTAGTGCTGAGCGGCGATCACATTCATTGGGCGCCAATCATGCCTGATTCACTCGCATGAAGTCGGTGCTGACTATGCCGATGACACTTTTGAAGTGAACCGCCCGGGTGGCAGCCCGGATAATCGAACGATTAAGGACGAAATGACGAGGTCTGGCATGACGAACGCAGCAACGGAACACGTAAGCCCCGAAACCCTGAGAAGAGTGATCGTGGCCGCCGGCATCGGCAATTTCGTCGAGTGGTTCGATTTCGCGGTCTACGGCTTCCTGGCCACGACCATCGCCCAGCAGTTTTTTCCCAGCGGCGATGCCAGCGCCGCGTTGCTCAAGACCTTTGCCGTGTTCGCCGTGGCCTTTGCATTCAGGCCGCTGGGCGGGATCTTCTTCGGCATGCTGGGCGACAGGATCGGCCGCAAGCGAACCCTGGCGATCACGATTCTGCTGATGGCCGCTGCGACCACCTTGATCGGATTGTTGCCCACTTACGCCGCCATCGGCGTCATGGCGCCGATTCTGCTGTCGCTGATCCGTTGCGCCCAGGGCTTTTCCGCCGGAGGTGAGTACGCAGGTGCCTGTGCCTACCTGATGGAGCATGCACCGAACAATAAACGCGCCTGGTACGGCAGCTTCATTCCGGTGTCGACCTTTTCCGCCTTCGCCGCAGCCGCCGTGGTGGCTTATGCGCTGGAAACATCTTTATCGGGCGAAGCGATGGGGAGCTGGGGCTGGCGCCTGCCGTTCCTGATTGCCGCGCCGTTGGGCCTGGTGGGGCTTTACCTGCGCTGGAAGCTGGATGAGACGCCGGCATTCCAGGCCGTGACCCAGGAACATGCCGTGGCCCACTCCCCGCTCAAGGAAACCTTGCGCAACCATGGTGCCGCCATCTGCTGCCTGGGCGCTTTTGTGTCACTGACGGCGCTGTCGTTTTACATGTTCACCACTTACTTCGCGACCTACCTGCAGGTCGCCGGTGGCCTGAGTCGCGCAACGGCCTTGCTGGTTTCACTGATTGCATTGATTTTCGCGGCGGCGATCTGCCCGCTGGCCGGCTGGTATTCAGACCGGGTCGGGCGCCGAATGACGGTGATGACGGCATGCGTCCTGTTGATTGTGGCGGTGTATCCGTCGTTCCTGATGGCCAGTTCCGGCTCGTTCACAGCGTCCGTGGCCGGTGTCATGCTCCTGGCGATTGGCGCGGTGTTGTGCGGCGTGGTCACGGCGGCCCTGCTCTCGGAAACCTTCCCTACCCGCACTCGCTACACGGCCTCGGCTATCACCTACAACATCGCCTACACCCTCTTCGGCGGCACCGCGCCGCTGGTGGCCACCTGGCTGATCGACAGCACCGGCAGCAACCTGTCGCCGGCGCTCTATCTGATCGCGATTGCATTGCTGGCGCTGGCAGGTGGTCTGGCCTTGCCGGAAACCTCGAGGATTTCCCTGCATGACGTTGCGACGCAGGAAAAAGGCCTGGGTCTGGGCGCCGAAGCCTGAAGGGCCTATCGGGCAACGAGCGCCTTGCGCATGAACACCCGGGCGAAGCCATTCTCCGTGGCCCGGTGGGTTTCCCGATAACCGAGCTTGTGATAGATCCCGATGTTCTCGACCATCAACTCGTGGGTGTAAAGCCGTATGGCTTCACACCCCAGGTCGAGCGCGTGCTGTTCGCAGAGCGCCATCAACCTTTTCCCGATGCCACGGCCCTTGAAACGAGGCAACACCGCGACGTTGACCAGCAGCAATTCCATGTCCTCGCGGCTCATGACCAGAACACCGGCAATTTCCGCCCCGTCTGTCAGCACGAAGGTATCGGTATCGTTCACGACCTGCCGATAGTCTTCCAGCATCGGCGCGGGTTGCCTGCCGATTCTTGCGATATAGGGTGTGTAGGCCTGGGTAACGAGTGCGGCGATGTTGTCGGCGTCTTCCCGTCGGGCTCGACGAATGGTTTGCAAGACAGGGCTCCCGGACAAAACGAGGGGTATCTGCCAAGCATGCGGCGGGTAGTGTCAGTCTATCAATACCCGCCGGTGCACCCTGAACCTCAAACAACGGCATCTATGGCAAGAAAGCACGGTCGCAGCGAGTTACCGACAAAACCAACCTCCTCTACTGAGTGAATACCATCCACCGTTTCTCAAACGAGATTGCACGAAACAGCGAGTCGCCCGGCGCATTGGCATCATTTGATTTTCTTGATGACCGGAGGCTTCCAACTGCCATCGAGGATAGCTTGTTCACCCCAGTAGGCGCGGATGTACAGGGAGATGTTCTCTTTCGGCGAAGGCAGCCAGTTGGCTTCCTTGTCCTTGCCCGGAGAAGTTGGCCCGACGTAGAGCGTCAGCGAGCCATCGGCATTACGGACCAGATCCTTGTTCTTGGTACCCAGCGAATAACGCTTGAGCGGGTTGTCGCTGAACAGGTGTTTCTTGTTGTACAGCGTCAGCGACCAGAACCCTTGCACTGGCGGTTCCTGCCCCTTGGCGAAGGTGACTTCGTAACGATGGCTGCCATCGAGCTGGGCGCCGGCGCCATCGAAGTCGGTATAAAAATACTGGGTCTCGTTGGGACGATTGTCGAACATGTTCGACTTGGAAGTACCGGTGCGGTTGAAGTAATCCACGCCCCACTGGGCGTTGTTGGCCGAACGGTTCCAGCCGTTACCCGCCGGACGCCCGTTATGCTTCCACTCGAAGAATGGCTTGATCACGTCCTCCTCTGTTTGCCTGGCCACCTCCACGATGGCCTTTTTGATCACGGGGTCTTTGGCTGCCACATCCATCAGCAGGCGGAACTGCCCGTACATCGCTTCTTCACCTGGTAGCGGCGGGACCATCTTCAGGATCTGCGGGAGTTCATCGAAGTACTTTTCGGGGACCACCCACCGGGTTTCGCCGGCCTTGGCAGAGGTGGCGTTCGGATTGGGAATGATCGGCGCTTTTTTCCACTCGACGGTCTTCATCTTGCCGTCGAATTCGGTGAGCGGGTAGAAGACGATCTGGTTGAGTTTCTCCTGGATGGCCACGCGGTCTTCGGCAGTGCTGTCCATGAATACACGCGGAATGGCGTTGGCCAATGCGGTGGGACTGCGCAGGACCGCTTCGATTCCCTCTGGCTTCTCGCCCTGCCAGTTGGGGCCCACCAGCAGGTAGAAACCCGGCTTGGTCCCGTACGGCTTGCCCACCTCGCCAAACTGGTCGGTGCGTTGGTCATACAGGGCATAGACCCAGAAGCGATCGCCGAAATCCGGTACCTGGGCGACGACGGGTTGCTCGTCCAGCGAGAAGAAGCCCAGGCCGTAGGTCACATCCTGGTTCGGACAAGTGACGAACGTCTCGGTAGGTTCAATGTAGTCATGCAACATCGCCACCTGCCCGAAGGGGGCAACCGGCAGAACGCCATCAAGCAACCCGGGCTTGGGTGCCTTGGTGATGGTCTGGCTGCGGTTGAGCATGTTCACCATTGGCCAGCCCCAGACATAAGCCATCCGGGCGATGGTCTTGGCGTATTCGGGGTGCATGATGATGTCGTTGGTGGGCTGCGTCAGCTGCGACGCACTGGCTGGAGCCTGTTCCACCGAATAGGCTGCCGGCACACTGCCGGTCAGCACAATCATTGCCGCTGACAGCACTTTGAATGCATGAATCATCGTCGACTTCCTCGCATTACCGGGTGTCACTGGGGGCTGGAATCGAATGTGCGTGATTGAAATGCCTGTGACGTCCTGCTTTGCGCATCCGCCCTTGATCAACGCCAATGAGTCTAGATCTGAGGTGTTGCAGCGCAAGCAAGAACACAGAAATGAATCAGGGACGGCTGTGACAATCGCGCCAACGTTCGCTTTCCCCGTGTAGGAGCGAGCAAGCTCGCGATGGTCGTCAACGATAACGCTGGCGGCCTGACACCCCGCGGTGTCCTGTCGTCCATCGCGAGCTTGCTCGCTCCTACAGAAGAAAAGCGCACCATTGACCACGTCGATAGTCACCATTGACTCAATGAAGTTCTCTTAAAAAACGCACGGCGTAACATCTGCTCCATACCAACCGATAACACCCTGGAGCACACGATCATGAAACGCCAAACCCTCCTCAGCATCGCTTTCTCGGTCTTCGCAATTAACGCTTTTGCCGCGACCTCTGCTCAACCTGTAGTCGCCGAAGGCGGCTCGGATCGTCTGATCGAAAGCCGTGTGGCTGAAGGGGGTTCGGATCGTCTGATCCAGAACCGTGTCGCTGAAGGTGGCTCCGACCGCCTGATCGAAAACCGCGTCGCTGCCGATGGCTCGGATCGTCTGCAAGGCAACACCGTTGCCGCCGATGGCTCCGACCGTCTGCAAGGCAACACCGTTGCCTGAATGCTTCACTGAAACCGCAGTACCCGCAAAAAGCCCGGCCTGATCAGCCGGGCTTTTTCGTGTCCTGTGGCAATTGCGTCAACGTTCGCTTTCCCCCTGTAGGAGCGAGCACGCTCGCGATGGTCGTCAACGATAACGCTGGCGGCCTGATGCCCCGCGGTGTCCTGTCGTCCATCGCGAGCGTGCTCGCCCCTACAGAAGAAAAGCGCTCCATTGACTGCGTCGATAGTCACCATTGATTCAATGAAGTTCTCTTAAAAAATCCGCGGCGTAACATCTGCTCCATACCAACCGATAACACCCTGGAGCACACGATCATGAAACGCCAAACCCTCCTCAGCATCGCTTTCTCGATTTTCGCGGTGAACGCTTTTGCCGCGACCTCTGCTCAACCTGTAGTCGCCGAAGGTGGCTCGGATCGTCTGATCGAAAGCCGTGTGACTGAAGGGGGTTCGGATCGTCTGATCCAGAACCGTGTCGCTGAAGGTGGCTCTGACCGCCTGATCGAAAACCGCGTCGCTGCCGATGGTTCGGACCGCTTGCAAGGCAACACCGTCGCCGCCGATGGCTCCGACCGCCTGCAAGGCAACACCGTCGCCGCCGATGGCTCTGACCGTCTGCAAGGCAACACCGTCGCCGCTGATGGCTCGGACCGCCTGCAAGGCAACACCGTTGCCGCTGATGGCTCCGACCGCCTGCAAGGCAACACCGTCGCCGCCGATGGCTCCGACCGCCTGCAAGGCAACACCGTCGCCTGAATACATCGCTACAGCGCAACGTCCATGAAAAAGCCCGGCCTGATCAGCCGGGCTTTTTCGTGTCCTGTGATAATCGCGTCAACGTTCGCTTTCCCCCTGTAGGAGCGAGCATGAACTGGCCTAATGATTTTGGACACTTCAATCGGGCGCTATGATGGCGCCCAAATCTGAGGTGTTTGGCTATGCGTAAATCTTATTCCAGCGAG